>DBHE01000027.1 GCA_002296055.1 Pseudomonadaceae bacterium UBA836 | reverse complement strand
ACGACAATGGTACTTTCGCCCCGCGGCCAGTACAAGGGAAGCACCGATTAAATACACCACGCCGTTGACCGCCAGACAGCTGCTGGCCGGGCGCCACCGAGGGCCGCCACACGGGCGGCAAGCGACGGGCAGACCTCTGAGCTTAAGACAGGGCGCGTCGGCTGATAGCCGCCAACAGACACCGCCCTCCATGGGCAGTTGCTCCGTTTCCGGCAGGCTGGGACAATAGCCGCTTGTTTATCGCGCCCAAAAGGCGCTTCCGTGAATTAGAGGATCACCATGTCCACCCCACCGGGTCAACGCGAGCAATATCTGGTCATCAACGTTATGGGCCAGGAAACCACATCGCTGGCCAGCCTGTTGACCCGCCTGTGCACCGAGCATCGATGCCAAATTGTCAGCAGCCGCATGAGCCGCCACGGTAGTTGCGCCGTCCTGCTGCTCCAGGTGAGCGGCAACTGGGATGCCCTGGCCCGCCTGGAAACCCTGCTGCCACCACTGGCCAAGCGCGAACACATTCAGCTGTCCATGTCCCGCAGCCACAGCCTGGACGAGCGTCCGCAAGCCCTGCCCTACAACGTTTTTGTGACGGCAGCCCAAAAGGCAGAACTGGTTGGTGAGCTATGCAACTTCTTCCAGCAACTGAGCATCGACATTGAAGAACTGCAAAGCTTCACCTATCAGGCTCAGCACACCGGCACGCCCATGCTCAACCTGACGCTGACCATAGCGATACCGGCGCGCACCCAACTGAGCTGGCTGCGCGAGCAGTTTCTGGACTTTTGCGACGAACTGAACCTGGACGCCGTGATCGAACCCTGGCGTCCACTGCACTGATATTTGACGAGGAGACCGCCCATGTCCGTTGAACTGAACCAGCCCCTCCCCGACTTCAGCGCCAGCGCTACTGGCGAGCAGACCGTGACACCTGCCAGCCTGGCCGGCAAAAAGGTCGTGATTTACTTCTACCCCAAGGACAACACCCCGGGGTGTACCACCGAAGGCCAGGACTTCCGTGACAACTACGCCGCCTTTACCGAAGCCGGCGCGGTGATTTATGGCGTCTCACGCGACAGCCTGCGCACGCATACCAACTTCAAGACCAAGCATGAATTTCCGTTCGAGCTGATCAGCGACCCGGACGAGTCATTCTGCCGCCTGTTTGACGTCATCAAACCCAAGAAGCTCTATGGCAAGGAATACGAGGGAATTGAGCGCAGCACTTTCGTGTTTGACGAACAAGGCGTGCTGCGTCACGAATGGCGCAAGGTTAAGGTACCGGGGCATGTTGCCGAAGTACTGAAAGCCGTTCAGGCGCTGTAACCTGCCACAGCGCCCGCGAAGTGATGCTCAGGCCTGCGCCGCCTGAGCATCGTGCGCCGCCTCCAGGCCGCGCGGCCAGGCATAGAGCACCGCCTTGAACAAGGTCGCCAGCGGGATCGCAAAAAACACGCCCCAAAAGCCCCACAGCCCGCCAAAAATCAGCACCGCCGCGATGATCGCAACGGGGTGCAGGTTGACTGCCTCGGAAAACAGAATCGGCACCAACACGTTGCCGTCCAGCGCCTGAATCACGCCATAGACGATCATCAGCACCATAAACTCGTTGCCCAGGCCCCACTGGAACAGGCCGATCAGCGCCACCGGAATGGTCACCACCGTAGCGCCAATGTAGGGCACCAGCACCGACAAGCCCACCAGCACCGCCAGCAACGCTGCGTAGTTAACCCCGAGTATGGCGAAGGAGATATAGGTCACCGCGCCGACGATCAGAATCTCCACCGCCTTGCCGCGAATGTAGTTGGCAATCTGCTGGTTCATTTCCGTCCACACCACCCGCATCAGGCGGCGCTCACGCGGCAGATGGCTGACCGTCCAGGCCGTCAGGGTCTGGCTGTCCTTGAGGAAGAAAAACACCAGAATCGGCACCAGTACCAGATACACCAGCACGGTCACCACCACCGGCAAGCTGGCCAACGACTGGGACAGCGCCCATTGCCCGAAGGCACCCACTTCACCATTGATGGAGTTCATCAGGCGCTCGATCTGCGCCTCTGAAATAAACGAGGGGTATTCCTCGGGCAGATGCAGCAACTGAGCACGCCACTCGCCCAGCATGCCCGGTAGTTCGTTGAACAGGTTGAGCATCTGCTTCCACACCAGCGGCACGACCACACCCAGCAGCGCCGCCAGCGCCCCAAGGAATAACAAAAACACAATCCACACCGACAGCGCGTGGGGCATCCAGCGCTGCAGGCGGGTGACCAACCCCTGTAGCAAGTAGGCCAGTACCACACCCGTCAACAGCGGCGCAAGCTTGTCGCCAAAGGAGATAACGATCGCGAAGCCCAGCGCCAGCACCACTGCCAGCACCACAGCCTCTTCATCGGAAAAATAACGCTGAACCCAGCCCTGAAAAACTTTTAGCATTTAATCAATCTGCTTTACGCAACCAATAATGAAATTCGCCGTCCAACGCGCGAGCCTGCAGCAACCGGTTACCCGACAACTCGGCAAAGCGCTGAAAGTCCCGTTCGGAACCCGCGTCGGTAGCCATTACATGCAACGTCTGGCCTGCTAACATGCTGTTCAGCGCCTGTTTGGCCTTCAGCAGGGGTAACGGGCAGCTGAGTCCACGGGCGTCAACAACAGCATCGATGGGCAATTCAACAGACATGCAAGGGCTCCACAGCAAGTGCGCGACAGTATAGCCTTGCGGGCGCGCCTCTCGACAACAGCCAGACCCGGTATGAGACAAAAATGATGCGAGAAAAGATGTCAGCCAAACGCCTGCTGCATAGCGTCTTACTGGTTGGCACCCTGGGCCTGCCTGCCGGCGCGCCGGTCAGCGCGGATGATTTCAATCTGCCCTCGCTGGGCGACACCAGCTCATCCATCATGTCACGCGAGCAGGAATACCAGCTGGGGCGCACCTGGCTCACCATGCTGCGTGGCGCCGTCCCCACACTGGACGACCCGCAACTCAAGGATTTTGTTGAGCAGCGTACCTATCGCCTGGCAGAAACCAGCCAGCTGACCGACCGCCGCCTCGCCTTTGTACTGATCGACAGCCCTGAACTCAACGCCTTCGCCGCGCCCGGTGGCGTGGTCGGCGTCAACGGCGGCCTGTTTCTGCACGCGCAGAGCGAAGCCGAGTTTGCCTCGGTCATGGCGCACGAATTGGCGCACTTGTCCCAACGCCACTTTGCCCGGGGCCTGGAGCAGCAACAACGCATGCAAGTGCCCTTCATGACCGCCATGCTGGCCTCCATAGTACTGGCGGCAGCAGGCGGCGGAGACGCCGGTTTCGCCGCACTGGCCTCAACCCAGGCCGCCGCCATTCAGGAGCAGCGGCGCTTCTCGCGGCAAAACGAGCAGGAGGCCGACCGCATTGGCATCGTCAACCTGGAGCGCGCCGGCTATGACCCCACCGCGATGCCGACCATGTTCGAGCGCCTGGCACAGCTCAGCCGCTATGACACCACGCCACCTGAGTTCCTGCTGACTCACCCGGTCAGCCAGTCGCGTATGGCCGATACCCGTAACCGCGCGGAGCAGTTACCCAGCGGCGGCGAGAATGACAGCCTCGAATATCAGTTGATGCGCGCGCGCGTGCAACTCAAGTATGAACAAAGCCCCGGCCTGTCAGCCAAGCGCTTCCGCGCCCAACTGGACGAGCACGACGGCAACCACGACGCAGCCCGCTACGGTCTCGCTCTGGCGCTGTCGCGCGGCGGCCAGCATGCAGAAGCCAGCGACACAATGGCTCCGCTGCTAGAGCAGCAACCGAACAGCCTGCTGTTCAACCTGGCCCAGATCGAACTGGATAGTAACGCCGGCCGCCTGCAACAGGCGCTAGAGCGCACCCGGCAACAGCAGGCGCGTTTCCCTAGCAACTTTCCCCTCGACTTTGCCGAAGCAGACCTACTGCTCAAGCAACAGCAATACGCCGAGGCGCAGCGGGCAATCGATCGACTGGCCAACCGCCGCACGGACGACCCGGACGTCTGGTACCTGGCAGCCGAAATCCGCGGCCTGGCCGGCAACATTCTGGGCGTACACCTGGCGCGCGCGCACTACTTCAAGCTGACCGGCGACCTGCAGCAGGCTGAGCAGCAGCTGCAACTCGCCCTGGAGCGCGCAGGCGGAAACTTCGTGACCACCGCGCGCATCAAGGAGCAGCAGAACGAGCTGCGCCGTCAGCGGGCCATGGTCGAATCGCTGTAATAGCTGCCCAATAGCAAGCCGCCCGTAGACGGCTACAGACCCTGCTTAGGCATTGCCCTTGGCAGCGAGACTGGCGTTACGAGTAAAGTCCAGCATCCGGTCCAATGGGCGCACCGCCTTTGGAATCAGATCAGCGTCGACGTGAATTTCGTCAGCCCCGGTTTCCAGCGCAGCCAGCACGCGCGGCAGCGTGTTCATGGCCATCCACGGACAGTGGGCACAGCTACGGCAGGTAGCCCCATTACCCGCGGTTGGCGCCTCGATCAACAGACGATCAGGCGCTGCTTGCTGCATTTTGTAGAAAATGCCACGGTCCGTCGCCACGATGAAGGTTGGGTTTGGCAGGTCGCGGGTGGCCTGAATCAGCTGGCTGGTAGAGCCCACCACATCGGCCAGCTCAACCACTGACTGAGGCGACTCAGGATGCACCAGAATCGCGGCCTCCGGGTGCACCTTGCGCAGATCTTCCAAGACCTTGGCCTTGAACTCCTCGTGAACGATACACGAGCCCTGCCACAACAGCATATCGGCGCCGGTTTCACGCTGAATATAATTACCCAGGTGCTGGTCTGGCGCCCAGAGGATTTTCTCGCCCTTATCGATCAGGTGCTCGACAATCGGCAAGGCACAGCTGGAGGTTACCACCCAATCCGCCCGCGCCTTGACCGCCGCCGACGTGTTGGCATAGACCACAACGGTGCGATCAGGATGCTGATCACAGAAAGCTGAAAACTCATCAATCTGGCAGCCCAGATCCAGCGAGCAGGTCGCCTCTAGCGTCGGCATCAGCACGCGCTTGTGCGGGCTGAGAATTTTGGAGGTTTCACCCATAAAGCGCACGCCGGCCACGATCAACGTAGTCGCTTCGTGGTCGCGCCCAAAGCGCGCCATCTCCAACGAGTCGGATACGCAGCCACCGGTCTCCTCGGCCAGTTCCTGCAGCACCGGGTCGGTGTAATAGTGCGCGACCAGGACGGCGTTGTGCGCTTTGAGGGCAGCAGCGATGCGAGCCTTGTAGTCGGCTTTTTCTGCATCGCTCAGAGGCGCAGGCGCCTTGGCATCCAGGTGCGCCTGAACCAGCAGACGCTCTGAAATCTGGGACATGTCTTAATCCACCAGGAACAACGGAACGGGCGATTGTAGCACGTTCACCCCAGAGCCTATGCAGCACAAAACAGATGCAAAAGCGCAGCCACTGGCAGCCACAGTGCGACAACAAAAAAGATGATGAATTTGCGATAAAGCTTGGCCTGGAACGGCCGGAGAGGAATATCCAGAGTGGTGGGTCGTGTAGGATTCGAACCTACGACCAATTGGTTAAAAGCCAACTGCTCTACCAACTGAGCTAACGACCCCCTGCTGGAAGCGCGCTATATTACTGATTTAATGAGGAAACTCAAGCCTTTTTTACATCTTCGGCAAATTTAACCCTGGTACAGGGTGGCATCGGGCACACCGGCGGCCGCAAAACCTGCCGCGCGCAAACGACAACTGTCGCATACACCGCAAGCGCGACCCTGCTTGTCAGCCTGATAGCAGGACACCGTCTGACTATAGTCAACACCCAGCGCTTGCCCGGCCTCGATAATCTGGGCCTTGCTCATGTACTGCAACGGGGCACGAATACGAAAGCCCTGCCCTTCAACACCAGCGCGGGTGGCTACATTAGCAAGCTGTTCGAATGCCTCGACAAAGGCGGGGCGGCAATCAGGGTAGCCCGAGTAGTCCACGGCGTTGACGCCGATAAAAATATCACGCGCCTCCAACACCTCGGCCCAGCCCAGGGCAAGCGCCAAAAACAGGGTGTTGCGGGCCGGCACATAAGTAACCGGAATACCTTGCTCGGGCGACTCAGGCACAGCAATGGTTTCATCGGTCAACGCCGAGCCGCCAATGCCATTGAGGTTCATATCGATCACCTTGTGCTCGACCACACCCGCCGCGCTGGCCACGCGCTCGGCCGCTGCCAGCTCCGCTCGATGCCGCTGGCCATAATCGAAACTCATGGTGTAACAGGCCAGCCCTTCGGCCTGGGCCATCGCCAGTACTGTCGCCGAATCCAGCCCACCAGAAAGCAAGACAACGGCACGGCCGCTAGGAGAGGAAGACATAGAATACGCTCTGTCAGATACAACATCGGGAGCTAGAGAGCTCCCGACAGATCAGTTCAAAGTGGATAGCTCGCGCCCGGCCAATTGGGCGGCGGAGGAATCGGGGTACTTGCTGATGACCTGCTGAAACAGCTCACGCGCCTTGTCATCTCGCCCCAGACGGCGCTCGACATCACCGAGCTTGTACATCGCATCAGACTCTTTGCGATGATCGGGATAGCGGCTGATGACCTGGGCAAACGCCTTGCCGGCAGACTCCAGGTCAGACTGAACCAGGTACACCTCACCCAGCCAGTATTGCGCGTTACCCGCGTACTGACTGTCGGGATATCGGCGCAGGAACGCGGTGAAGGCCTGCGCGGCCTTTTCAAAGTCGCGCGCCTTGACCAGGTCAAATGAAGCGTCGTACATCAATTTTTCGCGCTCCGGGTCCGGAGGCGCGGCAGAAGCGCCAGCCGCAGCGGCGGGCGCCTGAGTTGCTGCAGCGCTGTCGGCGGCGGCGCTACTGCCCGAGGCAGCTGGCGCGGCAGTCATGCCAGACAGGCGACTGTCGATGTCCTTGTAACGGTCAAGCTGATCCTGTTCCATCTGCTTGATTTTGTAGCTCTGCTCTTCGAGCATGCCACGCAGCAGGGTTACTTCCTGCTGAAGTTGGTACAACTGCTGAAACAGCTGGCCTTCACTGGAAAGGCCAGCCTGGGTCTGTTGGGTCACCGAGGAGCCCTGATACGTGGCATTCGAGCTGTTATTCGAACTGCCTTCCATCACTGGAACCTGAGCCATTGCCGCCAATGGCGACAGGGCAAAGGCGACCAGTACTCCTCTGTAACCCTTCATACGACCTCGTCTCTTACTTGCGCAGCTCTACGCGACGGTTCTGAGCCATGGCTTCCTCGTTGGAACCCATCGCTGCCGGCTTCTCTTC
>DBHE01000024.1:748-5260 GCA_002296055.1 Pseudomonadaceae bacterium UBA836 | reverse complement strand
ACGCGGTTGTGCTCGGTGCGGCCCTGCAGCATGCCCGGGTCCTTCTTGGAGAAGTCACTGACCAGGATGCGCTGGGTGGTGCCGACCATGCGGCGGCTGTTCTCAAAGCCCTGCTGATTCAGGCGGGCCTGGAGGATTTGCAGGCGCTGCTTTTTCACGTCCATCGGCGTGTCGTCGTTCAGGTCGGCGGCCGGGGTGCCGGGGCGCGAGCTGTAGACGAAGGAATAGGAGAAGTCGAAGCCCACATCCTCAACCAGCTTCATGGTCTGCTCGAAATCACGGTCGGTTTCGCCGGGGAAACCGATGATGAAGTCGGAGCTGAGGATAATGTCCGGCACCGCAGCTTTGAGCTTGCGGATGCGTGACTTGTATTCCAGTGCGGTGTGGTTGCGCTTCATAGCCGCCAGCACCCGGTCGGAGCCTGATTGCACGGGCAGGTGCAGGTATTTCACCAGCTTCGGAATCTCGGCGTGGGCCTGGATGATGGCGTCGGAGAACTCCAGCGGGTGGCTGGTGGTGTAGCGAATGCGTTCGATACCGTCGATGGCGGCAACCGCGTGCAGCAGGTCGGCAAAGTCGGTGCCGTCAAAGCGGTAGCCGTTGACGTTCTGGCCCAGCAGGGTGACTTCTTTTACGCCGTTCTCGGCCAGGTGAACGATTTCGCTCAGCACATCAGCCAGCGGGCGGCTGACTTCTTCGCCACGGGTGTAGGGTACTACGCAGAAACTGCAGTACTTGCTGCAGCCTTCCATGATCGAGACAAAGGCGGTCGGGCCATCCACGCGCGGCTCGGGCAGCGCGTCAAACTTTTCGATCTCGGGGAAGCTGACGTCCACCTGCGGCTGATGGGTCGTGCGCGCAGCGTCAATCATCTCGGGCAGGCGGTGCAGGGTCTGCGGGCCGAATACCACGTCGACGTAGGAGGCGCGGTCGCGGATGGCGGTGCCTTCCTGACTGGCGACGCAGCCGCCAACGCCGATGATCAGCTCGGGATTCTTCTCTTTCAGCGGGCGCCAGCGTCCCAGCTCGGAAAAGACCTTTTCCTGCGCTTTCTCGCGGATCGAGCAGGTGTTGAGCAGAATGACATCCGCCTCATCGGGGTTGTCGGTCAGCTCCATTGCCTGGTGGTCGCCGAGCAGGTCTGCCATGCGCGAGCTGTCATACTCGTTCATTTGGCAGCCGTGGGTCTGGATAAAGAGTTTCTTGGCCATGGGAGTGTGCTGGGGGTGCTGGAAAAAGGGGCGATTATACACACAAGCGCCTGCCTTTGTTATGTCGGCCCCTGTGCTATGATGCGCGCCCGCCGAGCGGTCCTGCTCTGGCGTTCCTTCATGTATGTCAAAGTGTTGATCAAGCCGCCATGAGTAAAGAACAGCAACCGGTCTTCCGCGTCATTTTCCAGAACCAGGGACAGGTTTTCGAGCTTTACGCCCAGCAGATTTTTCAGAGCGAACTGTGGGGCTTCATGGAAATAGAAGAGCTGGTGTTTGGCGAACGCTCGCAGATGCTGGTCGATCCGGCGGAAGAGAAGCTCAAGAGTCAGTTCGAAGGCGTCAAGCGCAGCTTTATCCCGGTGCACTCGATTATTCGCATTGACGAAGTCGAGCGTGTTGGCACGGCCAAGATCAGCGAGGCCAAGGGCACCGGCAATGTCATGCACTTCCCGATGCCGCCGCGTAACGACAGCTGAGCCTTGTCAGGGCGCCGAGTCTTGCTCGTCGCTCTCTTCTTCTTGCGATGGCATGGCGCCGCTGAGCTGCTCTTCGCGAATCTGCGCAAGGTAGTCGCGGAAGAGGGTGCCAAGCACGTGGTTGGCCACCTGCATTTCCTGCTCGTTCATCTGCAAGGCAACCAGATCGGCCGCGTCCATGGCGTCGTTGCTGCCGTTGACCGCTGACATCTTCAGAATGATGTAGGCCTGCGGCAGGTTGCGGGTTACCCCCTCGCCCTGGAAGTGCATCATGCCCAGGCGGTATTGCGCTTGCGGCTGGCCCTGAATGGAAGCCTTCTCCAGCCAGGTTAGTGCGCTGGCGTAGTTGCGCTCGACGCGCTCGCCACGGTAATACAACTGCCCCAGCTCAAACTGTGCCCGCAGGTCACCGTTGTTGGCAGCCTCCTCACAAACCTCGATGGCCATGGCAAGGCTGTCGTCGTCCACCCGCTCAAAGGCGCAGCGGTCTTCCGCACTGATCAACAGTGGGTTGTCGGTCTGGGCCAGCAGGGGCGCGGCTGGCATAGTCAGCAGGCCGAACAGGGCTAGTTGCTTGAGCGGGCGGTGCATGGGCGAATCAGGGTCTCGGCTTGGGATCTTCACTCGACGCGGTGGCGTCGGACGTGGGTCTATTGTGCGCCTGTTCGCCCAGCAGGCCAACCGCCAAAGCTGCGCCCAGCAGCGCGGGATACAGCGACAGTAGTGTGCCGTTGGCGGCAAACAGGTCGGCCAAGGGCGCCGCGCCAGGTAACAGCAGCGGCGACAGGGTGCCGGCTGCGCAGACCAGTGCCAAGGGCAGCGGACGGCGATCATTGCCGAGTACCCGCAGGCAAGCCAGCAGCATGACCCCTAGCGCGGCGCAGTTGATCAGCCACTGATAGCCGTGTAGCGCGTCCATGCGGCGCGACAGCTCAAATGCAGCCATCAGTCCCAGCAGGACGCGGCCCCAAGTGGCTGGCTGCCAGCGCAGGCCAAATCCGAGATACAGTGCGGCGAGACCAAGCAGGGGCAGGCTCAGGTTTTGCGCAGCCAGCCCGAGAATGCGCTGGGTGTGCGCCAGCTTGCCGGCGCCGGGTAGTGTGCCCAGGCTTAGCAGCACGCTGGCGCTGGCGGCCAGCCCCAGACCGAGCAAAGCCGCGGTGATGGCGCCCCGGGCCGGCACGTCAAGCGGCGTACGCTGACGCCAGAGCCAGACGCCCACGGCAATCAGCAGCAGCGTCAGCAGCACGTGACCCAGTGCGATCATAGGGCGGCGAAGGCCTTTTCAGCTGCATCCAGGGTCAGCTTCAGTTCAGCGTCGCCGTGGGCGATGGAGGTGAAACCGGCTTCGAAGGCGCTGGGCGCCAGATAGACGCCGCCATCCAGCATCAGGTGGAAGAACTGCTTGAAGCGTTCCGCGTCACTGGCCATCACGTCATCAAAGGTAACGATGTCATCGGCGCCAGAAAAGTACAGGCCAAACATGGCGCCGGCCTGCGTGGTGACGAACGGGATGCCTGCGGCATCGGCGCGTTCCTGCAGGCCTGCCAGCATGCGGCTGGTGTAGTCGGTCAGCTCGTCATGGAAGCCGGGACGCTTGATCAGGCGCAGGGTGGTCAGGCCGGCGGCCATGGCCAGCGGATTACCCGACAGGGTGCCAGCCTGGTAGACCGGGCCGAGCGGGGCGATACATTCCATCACCGCGCGCTTGCCGCCAAAGCAGCCAACCGGCATGCCGCCGCCGATGATCTTGCCGAAGGTGGTGAGGTCCGGGGTCACGCCGTAGTGGGCCTGAGCACCGCCAAGGGCCACGCGGAAACCGGTCATTACCTCGTCAAAAATCAGCACCACGCCGTGTTCGTCGCAGGCCTCGCGCAGGCCCTGCAAAAAGCCTGGGGCCGGCGGTACGCAGTTCATGTTGCCGGCAACTGGCTCAACGATGATGCAGGCGACCTGCTGACCGACGTCGGCCAGGGTGCTGCGCACCGCTTCGATGTCGTTGAAGGGCAGCGTCAGGGTGTGCTTGGCAAAGTCGGCCGGCACGCCCGCCGAGCTGGGCACGCCCTGGGTCAGCAGGCCGGAACCGGCCTTGACCAGCAGGCTGTCGGAATGGCCGTGGTAGCAGCCTTCGAACTTGATGATGCTGTCGCGGCCGGTGTAGCCGCGGGCCAGACGAATGGCGCTCATGGTGGCTTCAGTACCGGAGCTGACCATACGCACCATGTCCATCGACGGTACCAGCGAGCAGACCAGTTCGGCCATTTCGGTTTCTAGCGCGGTCGGCGCGCCGTAGGACAGGCCGTGCTGCAGCTGATTGCGCACCGCGTCCAGTACGTCTGGGTGGCTGTGGCCAAGGATCATCGGGCCCCAGGAGCCGACGTAGTCAACGTAGCGCTTGTCGTCTTCGTCAATGACGTAAGCACCTTCGGCGTGCTTGAAGAACAGCGGTGTGCCGCCGACGCTCTTGAACGCGCGGACGGGTGAGTTGACGCCGCCCGGGATGTGTTTCTGGGCGCTGGCAAACAGGGATTCGGAACGGGACATGGTCAAGTCTCTCAGGATGCGTGAATGAGTTGGCTGAACTGGCGGGCGCGTTGTTGCACGGCTGTTGCATCGGGAGCGCCAAACAGGCCGTTGATCACGGCCAGGTAGTCGGCGCCGGCGTCCAGCAGGGGGGCGGCGTTGTCCAGGGTGATGCCACCGATAGCAACGATCGGCACGCTGAAGCGAGCGCGAGCGGCGCGTAGCAGTGGCACATCGGCACTGGGGCCGCCAGGTTTGGTTTGCGAGGTAAAAAAGCGGCCAAAGGCAATGTGGCAGGC
>DBHE01000024.1:0-592 GCA_002296055.1 Pseudomonadaceae bacterium UBA836 | reverse complement strand
TCGGCGCCGGCGTCCAGCAGGGGGGCGGCGTTGTCCAGGGTGATGCCACCGATAGCAACGATCGGCACGCTGAAGCGAGCGCGAGCGGCGCGCAGCAGTGGCACATCGGCACTGGGGCCGCCGGGTTTGGTTTGCGACGTATAGAAACGGCCAAAGGCAATGTGGCAGGCGCCGTCTTCCAGCGCCTGCTCGGCCAGTTGCAGGCTGGCGTGGCAGGTGGCGCCGAGCAGTGCGTTGGGGCCAAGCTGCTGACGGGCTTCGCGCAGGGAGCCGTCTTCCTGGCCCAGGTGCAGGCCAACGCCGAGCTCGGCGGCCAGCGCCAGATCATCATTGATGATCAGCTGGCAGCCATGCTGGCGGCACAGGGCTGCCAATTGCCCGGCTTCTTCCAGCCGTTTGACGGCATCGCCGGATTTGTCGCGGTATTGCAGCCAGCGGGCGCCGCCGCTGATGGCCGCTTCGACGTAGGGCAGCAGCTTGCCGTCTGCCAGCAGCGTGCTGTCGGTAATGGCGTACAGGCCACGCTGGCTCATGAGCAGAAGTCCAGCGGCAGGCGGCGTGGCACGTACTGGCCGTGACCACGCCGCGCGGG
>DBHE01000178.1 GCA_002296055.1 Pseudomonadaceae bacterium UBA836 | reverse complement strand
CGCGAAACCCGGGGCGGTTCAATGTGCTGATCGGCGAGTTGCTGCAGCGCAGCTACGAACTCCCAGCCTATTCCACCCTCAATGACGCTGCTGAGGATGCCTTAGTTGCAATGCAGGAGCGGCTATTCAATCTCGTTGTGACCAGGGCGCCAATTGAGGTGGTCTACAAACTGAAAGAACTGCTCGAAACGGATTTCGGGCGACGCCAAAGTGACTTCAACGCCCTCAAGCAGGCACCCAAGAAGCCATCCCGCAAACACTTGGAAGTGCTGATAGATCACATGGCTTGGCTCGAGAGCTTTGGGAATCTAGATGCCATTTTTGATGGAATCGTCGATACCAAAATCCGCCACTTCGCTGCCCAAGCTGCGGCGTCGGACGTCGCCGAGCTTAAGGACTGTTCGCTGCCGAAGCGTTACACGCTGATGCTTGCCTTGATCTATCGGATGCGCGTGCGGACTCGGGATCACCTAGCCGAGATGTACATCCGGCGAATCTCTACGATTCACAAACGTGCCAAGGAAGAACTAGAGCAAATCCAAGCACGGCAACGTCAGAAGCTGGAGCAGCTGGCGGCCACCCTGGACGGTGTGGTGCAGATTTTGGTTCAGGAACCGGATGACCAAGAGGCAGGTAGCCTGATTCGGGAATACCTCTCCCCCGACGGCAACCTGGAACGGTTACGCGAAACCTGTGCCGAAGTCCAGGCTACCGGCGGTAATAACTACCTGCCGTTGATCTGGAAGCATTTCAGGTCCCATCGCTCGCTGTTGTTCCGTCTCAGCCACCTTCTCCAACTGGAGCCCACGACTCAGGATCGGTCGCTGGTTCAGGCACTTCAACTGATACAGGACAGCGAGAATTTGCACCGCGAGTGGATCGACGAGCACGTCGACTTGTCGTTTGCGTCGGAGCGCTGGGTCAAGGTCGTTCGTCGTTCTGCCAGTGAGGGGCCACCGACCAACCGGCGCTATCTGGAAGTTTGCGTATTCTCCTACCTGGCCAACGAACTGCGATCCGGTGACATGTGCGTACAAGGGTCGGAATCCTTCGCCGACTATCGCAAGCAGTTGCTACCCTTGGACGAATGTCTCCAGCGACTACCAGCCTACTGCGAAAAGATGGAACTGCCTGGCACGGCGAAGGAATTTGTTACCTCCCTCAAGACCCAGTTGGAGGAAACCGCGCAGCAACTGGATGACAAATTCCCCTCTTGCCGAGGGGACGTATCGATCAACGAAGCCGGCGAACCGGTATTGCGCCGAGTGACGGCGCGCGACATCCCGCCATCGGCCATCTCGCTACAGACGGCCCTCATGCAACGCATGCCGGCCAGGCACGTACTCGACATCATGGCCAACATCGAGCACTGGATTCAGTTCACTCGACATTTCGGGCCGATGTCCGGCAACGAGCCGAAGCTCAAAGAGCCTGCCGAGCGCTATCTGATGACCATCTTCGCAATGGGCTGCAATCTCGGCCCCAACCAGGCCGCGCGGCATCTGGCCGGTAATGTCACGCCACACATGCTGTCCTATACGAATCGCCGCCACCTATCGTTGGAGAAGCTGGACAAGGCTAACCGCGAGCTGGTGGAACTCTATCTGCAACTTGATCTGCCTAAGCTCTGGGGCGATGGCAAGGCGGTGGCAGCGGACGGCACGCAGTTCGACTTCTATGATGACAACCTGCTGGCCGGCTACCACTTCCGCTACCGCAAGATGGGTGCCGTGGCCTATCGGCACGTGGCCAACAACTACATCGCTGTGTTCCAGCACTTCATCCCACCTGGCATCTGGGAGGCGATTTACGTAATTGAGGGGCTGCTAAAGGCTGATCTCAGTGTTGAGGCAGACACTGTGTATTCAGATACGCAGGGGCAATCGGCGACAGTTTTTGCCTTCACCCATCTGCTGGGCATCAACCTGATGCCGCGTATCCGCAACTGGCGTGACCTGGTGATGTGCCGGCCGGATCGCGGCGCGTCGTACAAGCATATCAACCGCCTGTTCACCGACACTGCCGACTGGCACTTGATCGAAACCCACTGGCAAGATCTGATGCAGGTCGCGCTGTCCATCCAAGTCGGCAAAATCTCCTCGCCTATGCTGCTGCGAAAACTCGGCTCCTACAGCCGGCGCAACAAGCTCTACCATGCGGCACAGGCGCTGGGCAGAGTGATCCGTACGATCTTCCTGCTCAACTGGATCGGCAGCCGCGAGTTGCGCCAGGAAGTCACCGCGAACACCAACAAGATCGAGTCCTACAACGGTTTCTCGAAGTGGCTTTCGTTCGGTGGCGACGTGATTGCCGAAAACGATCCGGACGAACAGCAAAAACGTCTGCGCTACAACGACATGGTGGCCTCATCGGTGATCCTGCAGAACACCGTGGATATGATGCGCATCTTGAAGAAATTGGCCCGAGAGGGTTGGCAGTTCACCGACGAGGACGTGTCGTTCCTCAGCCCTTACCTGACCAGCAACGTCAAGCGCTTCGGCGAATTCAACCTCAAGCTCAACCGGCCACCGGAGCCTTGGATCAAGGACTTGGTGTTCCAACAAGCTGCCGGCTCGCTGCGGGTGATCACCCCTCGCCAGCTAGATACCGAGAAAACCACATGATCAATGTTCCTCCCGCATCCTTTCGCGTTACACCGTACGGCGAAGTCGATGCAGTGGCGTTGGAAAACTTGCGCGACGGCTTCGACACCCCTCAACTGCTCCGGCTGGTTGATCGATTGGACGCCTGCTCGCTAGAAATGGGCGGAACCACCGCCATTCGCGATGAGCTGCTGAGATTGCATGCGATGGTTCTGACGATAGTTGAGGGCATCGCTCTTACGGTGCCTGCCGAGAGTGCCTGTATCTGGGCAGAGGCCGAATCTCTACAGACGGATCTTGAGGCGCTGGCTTTTGCACGGTTCGGTATTCATCAAAATGAAGCGGCCGAGCATCGAACAATGGAGGCATAGGCTAGGCCAGCAGGCGGTATCTGCGCGAGCTACTTTTTCAGCAGCTCGCTTCAACATACATACGACCTGACATACCAGAGAACCTGACAGAAATGTAATGGTTACTCCAGCCTTTGGTCAGGACGCTTTGCATATACTGGCTGTCAGACGCTGCAAGCATTGAAAAACCGCAAATGTCCCTGCAATAGGCCAAGTTCGTCGCTAACCAATCCTTAAGGTGCCCCGTATGTCCTCTCAGCAGTGCCATCACCAGCCCGACCAAACGAAAGGTACTGCAGCACTCACAGACCCCGTCTGCGGGATGAAGGTGGAAGAGGATAGCGAGCATCAAGAGCATTATCAGGGAAGCACTTACCGCTTCTGCAGCCAGGGTTGCCAGTCCAAGTTTCGTTCCGACCCTGCTCGATATCTCGCTGCACCGCAGGCTCATGGGACCTCCTCTCGGGCATCTACCCCACCCGCACAGAAACCACCCGCCGGTGATGCAACGACAGAGTACACCTGCCCAATGCACCCTGAAATCCGCCAAATGGGGCCAGGTGATTGCCCTATTTGCGGGATGTCATTGGAACCGCTGATTCCTGAACTCGACGAGGAGGAAAATCCTGAACTCAAGGACTTTTCGAAACGATTCTGGTGGTCGCTGCCCCTGACCGTAGCAGTGACACTGTTGGCCATGGCGGGACATGCGATACCGCTGTTTCACGGGGCTAGCCAGAACTGGGTTGAACTGGCCCTCACGACCCCGGTTGTCTTGTGGGCAGGCTGGCCATTTTTCGCGCGCGGTCTCGCCTCGGTCAAACATCGCAGCCCAAACATGTGGACCTTGATCGGGCTTGGCACGGGGGCTGCCTATATTTACAGCGTCGTAGCAACCCTCTTACCGAGCATGTTTCCAGAGTCATTCACAGTAGGCGGCCGGATAGGCGTTTATTACGAAGCCGCCGCGGTGATCATTTCATTGACTCTGCTGGGCCAGTTGCTGGAATTGAAGGCCCGCTCGCAGACGTCCTCGGCAATTAAGTCCCTGCTTGGCTTATCACCTAAAACCGCTCGCCGTATCGCCAAAGATGGTTCAGAGGAGGACATCCCGCTCACACATGTTCATGAGGGCGACCATCTGCGCGTTCGTCCTGGTGAAAAGGTACCCGTTGATGGAGAGGTATTGGAGGGCGAGAGCGCCGTCGATGAATCCATGCTAACGGGCGAGCCGGTTCCGGTGACGAAGCGGACAGGCGATTCGCTTATCGGCGCGACGATGAACACGAGCGGCTCGCTTGTCATGCGAGCCACTAAGGTTGGCTCCGGGACCATGCTTTCACAAATCGTCCAGATGGTTGCGAATGCACAACGCTCCAAAGCACCCATGCAGCGAATGGCAGACACGGTTGCAGGTTATTTCGTGCTGACGGTCATCGGTATCGCCTTGCTGACATTCTTTGCATGGGGCCTGTTCGGGCCTGACCAGGGCTGGGTATTCGGCCTGATCAATGCAGTTGCGGTTTTGATCATTGCTTGCCCTTGCGCACTTGGCCTGGCAACGCCTATGTCGATCATGGTTGCCACAGGCAAAGCGGCTGGAAGCGGTGTGCTTTTCAGAGACGCAGGCGCCATCGAGAATGTCCGTAAGGTAGACACGCTGATTGTCGATAAAACTGGAACGTTAACCGAGGGCCGACCTGTTTTCGATCGGGCGGTAGGCGTCACGCCGTTCGATGCTCAGGAAGTCATCCGTTTGTCTGCCAGCTTGGATCAAGGTAGCGAGCATCCCCTAGCCCACGCCATCGTGGACCATGCGAGAAGCGAGGGTATTCAGTTGGTAAAGCCAGAGACCTTCGAGTCAGGGTCAGGGATCGGAGTCCGTGGTCTGGTGGAAGGCAAGCAGCTACAGCTAGGCAACACCGCGCTTATGGAGGATGCGGGTGTGAGCGTCGAGCCGTTGAAAGATCAGGCAGAAAAAATGCGAGAGAGCGGTACCAGCATTGTTTACCTGGCTGTTGATGGGGCACTTGCCGGCTTGCTGGCCGTATCGGACCCGATCAAACCGACGTCCAAGGAAGCTGTAGCGCGGCTCCAAGCGGAGGGCGTGCAAGTCATCATGGCCACCGGCGACGGGCTTACCACTGCCCGCGCGGTGGCTCGTGAGCTATCGATCGATGAAGTGCATGGTGAAGTGAAGCCGCAGGACAAGGAGGCGCTGGTGGTTAAGCTACAAGCCCTCGGTAAAGTAGTGGCCATGGCAGGCGACGGAATAAATGACGCTCCGGCTCTCGCTAGGGCTGACGTAGGCATCGCGATGGGTACGGGTACCGACGTCGCGATGAATAGCGCCCAAGTCACGCTCGTTAAAGGTGACCTGATGGGAATACTTCGCGCCCGTACGCTTTCGGTGGCGACAGTTCGCAATATGCGTCAGAACCTTCTGTTTGCATTTATGTACAACGGGTTGAGCATCCCGATTGCTGCAGGTCTGCTCTATCCGTTCTTTGGACTGTTGCTGTCTCCGATGATTGCTGCCCTGGCCATGAGCCTCAGCTCAGCATCGGTTGTGTTCAACGCCCTCCGGCTCCGTAAAGCGCGTGTAGTTTGAAGCCTGTCGGCTTAGGCTTCGGTTGCGAAGCGACCGATTGCCTCATTGATTGCTCATGAATTGCCCCGTAAACTGAAAATATGAAGTCCTACATGCGCTCCTTCCTTATCCTGCTGCTAGTGCTCGCGCTTCCGATCAATGGGATAGCGGAAATGCTCATGACGGTTGGATCGTCCGGGCATCACATGATGTCCGATATGGAAGGTGTGGGCGCCATGACGACCGACCACGCTTCGATGGTTGGCGCCGATGATGGTGCTGAACACGAGTGCTGTGAAGCGAATGAGCATGGAACGGCGACCGTCTGCAAGACGGGCCAAGAATGCAAAACTGCAAGTATCCTTCAGCTTGTCTCAATAAAAGCCCAGCTGATGCCTGCTGCTGAACCCGTGACCACTCCCTATAACGGCCTGATCCCCTCTAGCCTTTTAGACGCCGTCTGGCGTCCACCCCGCGTCTAATTCCGATCAAATTATAGGAACCGCCCGAGTGAGCATTCGGGCCGGCTACTGCGCGCCTTTGGCTCGCATGAAAGATCAGGAATCCTTCGCAAATGAAACCCCGTATTTATTGGGCGCCGCCGTACGTGGCCGCCTTGATCATGGGCGCGCTCTCGTTTCCAGGGTTAGCGTCCGCTTTGACCTTAGAACAAGCTCTGAGCGTGGCCGAGCAAGACGCGCCTTCGCTGCATGCGCAAGCCGCCAACCTAGAGGCAGCGCGTAGCGCAGCCATCCCAGCAGGCGAGCTCCCTGACCCAAAACTGAAGCTTGGCCTGCAAAACGTGCCCATTGAAGGTGACGCTCGCTGGCAGTTGGAGCAAGAGGCCATGACCATGCAAATGGTTGGGGTCATGCAAGATGTGCCAAACCGAGCGAAAAGGCGCGCTCGTGTCGAGGCCGCGCAGGCTAGTGTTGCGCTCGCAAACGCCCAGCAAACGGTTGAACGTCTCGGTGTGCGCCAAGCAACCGCCGAGGCATGGATCGCTAGCTTCGCGGTCGAGCAGAAGCTAAGCCTTTTCAAGCAGCTTTACAGCGAGAATCAGCTCCTTTCGCGGGCTGTTGAGGCCCGCATTGCTGGCGGCAGCGGACTAACCGCAGACAGCGTACTTCCGAGGCAAGAGGCAGCATTGCTGGCTGAACAAGAGGATGAGCTGCTGCGTAACCAGGCTGTTGCGCGGGCCGGCCTCCGGCGCTGGATAGGCGAGCTAGCAGGCCAGCCGCTTACAGGTGACTGGCCGCAATGGCTTGCCGCCATTGATAACTATCAGCACAACCTGAACCGGCACCGGGCGTTACTCGCCTTCGACCCGATGACTCGTGAAGCGGAGGCAAAGGTTCACCAGGCCATCGCAGAGAAAACACCGGATTGGAGTTGGGGGATCGACTACCTGCGACGTGGCCGTGAGTACGGCGACATGGTGAACCTCAGCGTCAGCTTCGACCTGCCGCTGTTTACCAGCTCTCGGCAGGATCCGAAGATCGCGGCCGAACGAGCTCGCCTTGCCCAGATCGAGGCTAAGCGCCAAGCGACCTTGCGCCTGTACAACCAAGAGCTGAGTACTGACCTCGCTGAGTATCAGCGTCTGGACCGCGCACTCATCCGCCTCGACAAAACCTTACTACCCCTCGCTGAAGAGAAGGTCCGCCTTGCCATGGCGGACTACCGCGCCGGGAACGGCGAGCTGACCGCCGTGATCGACGCGCGCCGCCAGCTTGTCGAGACCCGCCTGCGTCGTATTGACGTAGCCCGCGACCGATCGCTGAGCAACGCCCGCTTGCATTTCGCCTTTGGAGATACCCGACCATGACATTTCAACTCAAACGGCTGGCCGTCGTCCTAAGCCTCCCGCTGATTATCAGTACGGCGAGCCTTGTCGCTCTGTCTACTTCTGTCTTTGCCCAAGCGGCAGATGAAGGCAAGGAGGTGCTTTATTGGTACGACCCGATGTATCCGCAACAGAAGTTCGATGAGCCAGGAAAGTCCCCATTCATGGACATGGATCTAGTCCCGCGCTATGCCGATGAGGGAGGCGACGGGGCGTCGATGAGCATCGATCCGAGCGTGACGCAGAACCTTGGCATGCGCCTGGCGACCGCAACACGTGAGTCAATTAGCCAATCGCTCGAAGCCACAGGTGCATTGATGTTTGACGAGCGAGACGTGGCTGTCGTGCAGGCGCGCGCCGGGGGCTTCGTCGAGCGCGTCTACGACCGAGCGCCGGAAGACGTCATTGAGAAAGGGGCGCCGCTTGCAGATCTGCTTATCCCTGAGTGGGCTGCTGCACAGGAAGAGTACCTAGCACTGAGAAAGATCGGCGAACCCCAGCTGCTCGCAGCAGCCCGTCAGCGGTTGCGCCTTGCCGGCATGCCGGCAGAGGTCATTGCGCAGCTGGAACGGACCGGTAAAGCGCGCCCCGTCTGGACCGTGACGAGCCCGATCGGTGGCGTATTAGAAAGTCTTGATGTCCGCGAGGGCATGACCGTACCCGCCGGCGCATCTCTTGCGCGTGTCAATGGGCTGGACACGGTTTGGCTAGAAGTTGCAGTACCAGAGGCGCAGATCGCACATTTAGCGCCTGGGCAATCAGTAACTGCGCGCCTGCCCGCTTTTTCGGGCGAAACGCTGGAAGGAACGATCCAGACTGTACTATCGCAGGCCAACCTGGATAGCCGCACTGTGCGTGTCCGGGTTGAGCTACCTAACCCACAACAGCGGCTTCGTCCTGGCATGACGGCCGAGGTGACGTTGAGTCGCAATGTTGAAGATGCCTTGGTCATCCCAACCGAGGCGGTCATTCGCACCGGCCGGCGAGCATTGGTGATGCTCGCTGAGGATGAAGGCCGTTACCGTCCCGTTGAGGTCCGCACCGGTCGAGAATTCGATGACAAAACAGAGGTACTTGAAGGGCTGGAAGCCGGTCAGAAGGTGGTGGCGTCCGGTCAGTTCCTCCTGGATTCCGAGGCTAGCCTACGCGGACTGACCGCTCAGGGTTTGGAGCAGCCTACATCTTCCACCGGTCCTGCTTTGCACGAGGCTGAAGGCACGGTCGTCAGCCTGGAAGATGGCATGGTTGGCCTGTCACATGGGCCGTTCAAGACGCTGAACATGCCTGGGATGACCATGTCCTTCCCGGTTGCCGATCAGTCCCTCTTATCAGGCTTGCAAACGGGCGACCGCGTCCGTGTTGGCGTGCGTGAAAGCGACGAAGGCCTGATCATCGAGCGCATCGAGAAGCTCGGGGGCCAGCAATGATCGCAGCCATAATCCGATGGTCAGTGGCCAACCGCTTACTGATCTTGCTCGCCACTTTGTTTGCGGTCGCCTGGGGTATCTGGTCGGTCAAGAACACCGCTGTCGATGCGTTGCCAGACCTTTCCGACGTTCAGGTCATAATTCGCACGCCATACCCAGGGCAGGCGCCGCAGATTGTCGAGAATCAGGTCACCTACCCGCTGACGACGACCATGCTGTCTGTCCCCGGCGCGAAGACAGTCCGCGGCTACTCCTTCTTCGGGGATAGCTACGTGTACGTCCTGTTCGAGGACGGCACAGACCTCTATTGGGCCCGTTCGCGGGTGCTTGAGTACCTGAGTCAGGTGCAGAGTCGGCTTCCCGCTGCCGCCAAACCTGCCTTGGGGCCCGACGCCACGGGTGTTGGTTGGATCTACCAGTATGCTTTGGTGGACCGAACGGGCAAACATGACCTCTCGCAGCTGCGCTCCCTGCAGGACTGGTTTCTGCGCTATGAGCTCAAAACATTGCCCAACGTGGCGGAAGTCGCGCCCATAGGCGGGATGGTCAAGCAGTACCAGGTCGTACTCGATCCCGTACGCATGGCCAGCAGGGGCGTGACGCAGCAGCAGATTGCAAAGGCGATCGATGAGGCCAACCGTGAAACTGGCGGGAGCGTTCTAGAGCTAGCAGAAACCGAGTTCATGGTTCGTGCGACAGGGTATCTGGAGACTCTCAAGGACTTTCGAGCCATTCCTTTGCGTCTCGACGGCGGCGTGCCTGTGACGCTAGGGGACGTTGCGCATATCCAGCTCGGCCCGGAAATGCGCAGGGGTATTGCCGAGCTTGATGGCGAAGGTGAGGTAGTCGGTGGAGTCGTTATCCTGCGTAGCGGCAAGAACGCTCGCGAAACCATCGCTGCCGTTCAAACCAAGCTTGATGAGCTCAAAGCGAGCCTTCCCGAAGGCGTTGAAATCGTCACGACTTACGACCGTAGCAAGCTGATCGACAGTGCCGTTGAAAACCTCACCCACAAGCTCATCGAGGAATTCATTGTCGTTGCGCTGGTTTGCGCAATATTCCTGTGGCACCTGCGCTCATCTCTGGTCGCCATCGTTTCGTTGCCGATCGGCATCCTGATTGCTTTTATCATCATGCAGCGGCAAGGCATCAACGCAAACATCATGTCGTTGGGCGGCATCGCGATCGCGATCGGAGCGATGGTCGACGCGGCAATCGTCATGATCGAAAACGCCCACAAGCACATCGAGGGCTGGCACAAGCGGCATCCTGGCTCAACTTTGAAGGGCCAAGAGCACTGGAAGGTAATCACTGACGCGGCCGTTGAAGTCGGGCCGGCACTGTTCTTCAGCCTGCTGATCATCACGCTGTCGTTCATACCAGTGTTCACCCTGGAGGCGCAGGAAGGCCGACTGTTCGGTCCACTGGCGTTCACCAAAACCTATGCAATGGCGGCCGCCGCGGGCCTGTCCGTCACGCTGGTTCCAGTACTCATGGGGTATTGGATACGGGGCAAAATCCCGGATGAACACCGCAATCCGCTCAACCGTGGCCTCATCTGGATCTACAAGCCGGCCCTGGATGCGGTGCTGCGCTGGCCCAAGATGACCCTGCTGGTGGCGGTTCTGGTTTTTCTGACTGGCTTGTGGCCCGCCTCTCGCCTCGGTGGGGAGTTCTTGCCACCGCTGGATGAAGGCGACCTCCTTTATATGCCCACTGCACTTCCAGGCCTCTCCGCTCAGAAGGCTTCCGAGCTATTGCAACAGACAGACCGGCTGATCAAAACGGTTCCAGAGGTCGCACATGTGTTCGGCAAGGCTGGTCGAGCCGACACCGCTACCGATCCCGCCCCGCTGGAAATGTTCGAGACGACCATTCAGTTCAAGCCGAAGGATCAATGGCGCCCTGGGATGACGCCTGACAAGCTGGTTGAGGAGTTGGATCGCACCGTACAGGTACCTGGATTAGCCAATCTGTGGATCCCGCCGATTCGAAACCGTATCGATATGCTGGCGACGGGTATCAAGAGCCCGATCGGGGTGAAAGTGTATGGCACTGACTTGGCACAGATCGACAACGCCACCCAGGCAGTGGAAAAAATCGCCAAAACGGTGCCTGGGGTCAGTTCGGCGCTTGCTGAGAGACTGACCGGCGGCAGGTATATCGATGTGGATATCGATCGTGTCGCCGCCGCACGCTACGGCCTGAATATCGCGGACGTGCAATCGATTGTGGCCGGTGCCATCGGTGGTCAAACCATTGGTGAAACCGTGGAAGGGCTCGCCAGGTATCCGATCAACCTCCGCTATGGTCGCGAATGGCGCGACTCGATAACCGATCTGCGCAACCTGCCTATCTACACGCCGCAAGGCAGTCAGATCACCTTGGGGACGGTGGCCAAGGTACAGGTGACCGATGGGCCGCCCATGCTCAAAAGCGAAAACGCAAGGCTATCGGGTTGGGTTTACGTTGATGTTCGTGGCCGCGACATGGCGGCGGTCGTGGGCGATCTGAGGAAAAAAATCAGCGAAGGGGTCCAACTCGAGTCCGGCATGAGCATCAGCTATTCCGGCCAATTCGAATTCATGGAGCGAGCTAATGCGAAGCTGAAGCTCGTCGTGCCGGCTACCTTGCTGATCATTTTTGTCTTGCTTTACCTCACGTTTGCCCGCTTTGGCGAGGCGCTGCTCATCATGGCTACGCTGCCATTCGCCCTGACCGGTGGCGTCTGGTTCCTGTATCTGCTGGGGTACAACCTCTCCGTCGCGACAGGTATCGGCTTCATTGCGCTCGCAGGGGTTTCTGCAGAGTTCGGTGTGATCATGTTGCTGTACCTAAAGAATGCCTGGATCGAGCGCCTTGATGCCGGAGCTCAAAGTGAGGGCGCCCTCCTCGACGCGATTCGCGAAGGCGCTGTGCAACGGGTGCGCCCTAAGGCCATGACTGTCGCAGTAATCATCGCCGGTCTGCTTCCCATCCTTTGGGGCGGCGGGACCGGCAGCGAAATCATGAGCCGCATCGCCGCGCCAATGGTAGGCGGCATGATCACCGCGCCTTTGCTCTCCTTGTTCGTTCTGCCGGCAGCTTACCTGCTGATGCGCCGCCGGCAATTGCGTGTAACACCCCAGCAAGCAACCAACTCCCCTGGAGAACATCTATGAACATCAAGCACATCACCCTTGCCTCACTCTTCCTAGTACCAGTCGCCTATGCCGCCGACAAGGAGCCAATGGACGGCATGCCGATGGATCACAAAGGCATGAACATGCCAATGGACCAGAAGTCGGCGGGACAGACCGCTACAGCCACAGGTACGGTCAAGAAAGTAAACACCGAGAGCGGAACCGTCACCATTGCCCACGGCCCGGTCGAAGCGTTGGGCTGGCCGTCGATGACGATGGGCTTCAAAGCAAAGCCTGATCAGCTCCAAACGCTGAAAGAAGGGGACCAGGTCGAATTCGAGTTCTCCTCGGAAGGTATGGATTCCACCATTACGCGCATCGAAAAGCAGTAAAGAGCAGAAAGCGACCGCCGCAGGCGCGGCGGTCGTACCAACACGAGAATGAAGCGATTACCGCTTTGTAACCTTGGCAACAGCTTCTTGTAAGTAGCAAGCCTTTAATCTACAGGCATCAACTAACCAAGAGGTGCAAACCATGAACCGCATAACCAAAGTAATCGTTCCTTTTATTCTGACCGTTGCTTCCTCGCTTGCAATGGCCGAAGGCGGAAGCGAACGTACGCTGAATCGCTTAAATGATGAATCGCCCCGGATTTCCTAGA
>DBHE01000023.1:22923-23107 GCA_002296055.1 Pseudomonadaceae bacterium UBA836 | reverse complement strand
GAACGCCTGGCTATAGGCCCAGCCAGCGTAGACGCGGCCGAAGGCTTCAAGGCCGGCTGTCGGCGGGGAAAGGTAGCGACCCTGTTGCCACGCGCTGTCGCAGGTCAGCGCTGCTTTAACGCCTTCGAGAAACACGTAGTTGTGAGGCCAACAGCGTGCAGTGGCGCAAATGCTGGCGACTCTT
>DBHE01000023.1:2578-22631 GCA_002296055.1 Pseudomonadaceae bacterium UBA836 | reverse complement strand
GTGGCGCAAATGCTGGCGACTCTTTTTACTTGTTGCGGAAACAGACACCCCCACTGTAGTGCCTGCATACCGCCCATCGACCAGCCGGCCACCAGTTGTATGGTGGCGTCGCCAAAGCACCTTTCAATCATTTGCTGCTGTAAGACGACGTTGTCGTAGAGCGTGACGGACGGAAACTCCGGGCCGCGCTGACTCTCATGCGCGTTGCTGGGTGACGTCGACTGGCCGTTGCCCAGCAGGTTCGGTATCAAGATGCAGTGCTGCTCCGGGTCTATCGGGCCGGGTGCACCAATCAAGGGCAGGTTTCCGCTGTGTGTTCCACCGTAGTACGTGGGCAGCACGATCAGGTTATCTCGTTGTGCGTTCACCTGACCAATTTGCAGGTAACGCAGACGGGTATTTTTCAACACCTCACCGTTCTGCAGGGGAAAGTCCCCGGCGTGGAATTCTTTCTCAACTGCTTGAAATCCGGGCATATGAGCGTCTCGTTGCTGACAGAAAGGGCGAAGGCGTGTAGCCGCCCTTAGCCTGTTTATTAAATTAAATATGCATGCTGGCATGTATGTTGAATGAAAGATTCGTACCAAGCGCCGCAATTGGTGCGGACAGAATCAGCGGAGTATCAACATGAGTCAGCAAGTGGGCACAGAGCAACTGAAAGCGTCGCTGCAGGAAAAAGGTGTGAAGTACGCCTTGGGTGGCTATGTAGACGTGCACGGGGTGATCAAAGGCAAGTTTGTGCCGCTTGAGCATCTGGGGCGGATGATGAAAGGCTCAGAGCTGTACACCGGGGCCGCACTCGATGGTGTGCCGCAGGATATTAGCGACAACGAAGTGGCGACCATGCCCGATGCAGCCACCGTGACTATCTGTCCCTGGAACCCCGAGCTGGCTTGGTTCGCCAGTGATCTGTATTTGGACGGTGCGCCCTTTGAAGCATGCTCTCGTAATATCCTCAAGCGTCAGGTGGCAGAGGCCGCTGACATGGGGCTGACCTTTAACCTGGGTATTGAAACGGAGTTCTTCCTGTTTCGTGATACCGAAGAGGGTGGCTTTGAGCCGATCAGCCCGCGCGACACGCTGGCCAAGCCCTGCTATGACCCGCGCGGCCTGATGGACAACATGCCTATTGTTGGTGAACTGGTTGAAGCGATGAATGCCATGGGCTGGGATGTTTACTCCTTTGATCATGAGGACGCTAACGGCCAGTTTGAAACTGACTTTACCTATACCGACGCACTCGGCATGGCTGATCGCCTGGTGTTCTTCCGCCTGATGGCGAATGAAATCGCACGTAAGCATGGCGGTTTCGCCAGCTTTATGCCCAAACCGTCTGCCAACCGTACTGGCAGTGGCGCGCACTACAACATGTCGCTGGCTGACCGCGAGACGGGTCGCAATCTGTTTGATACGGCCAATGGTGAGGACGTCTACGGCTGCGGTGTCACCCAGATGGCGTACCACTTTATTGCCGGTGTGATGAAGCACGCCAAGGCGATCAGCGCGGTCATCGCACCGACGGTGAACAGCTACAAGCGGCTGGTACGCAAGGGCAGTATGTCGGGCTCTACATGGGCGCCTGTGTTTGTCTGTTACGGCAATAACAACCGCACCAACATGCTGCGTATTCCGTCGCAGGGTGGGCGGGTTGAGTGCCGCGCTGCAGACATTGCCTGCAATCCGTACCTGGGCGCTGCAATGATGCTGGCGGCCGGTCTGGAGGGTATCCGTGAAGGGATGGACCCAGGCAAGCCGCATCGCGAAAACATGTACAACTACACCGATCAGCAGGTCCGCGATATGGATATCGAGCTGCTGCCGCAGAACCTCGGCGAAGCCATTGATGCGTTTGAGGCCGATCCTCTGTCCCGTGCTGTGTTCGGCGATGCCATGTTCGACAGCTTCGTCAGCTTCAAGCGTCAGGAGTGGGTCGAGTACCACACCCACGTCTCTGACTGGGAGCTGCAGCGTTACCTCAAGTTTTTCTGAGTCTCGCCGCGCCGGAGACGGCGCGGTTCTTGCTGCTCAGTTACTGCCAAGACTTCACATCATTGCCAACTAGAACCATCTGGAGTTGAACCATGAAAAAGTCCGTTCCTTTCGCACGACGTTTCAAGCAGGTTGTTTCAGGCGCCATGATTGCACTGGCGGCGTCCGTCGCCGTTGTCCCCGCTGTTCAGGCGGAAGAAAAAGACAGCTTCAAGCTGGCCTGGAGTATCTACGCAGGCTGGATTCCGTGGAAGTACATCGATGAATCCGGGCTGATGAAAAAGTGGGCCGATAAATACGGCATCAGTGTCGAGATTGTGCAGATCAACGATTACATCGAGTCGATCAACCAGTACAGCGCCGGCCAATTTGACGGTGTGGTGGCGACCAGCATGGACGCGCTCTCAATCCCCTCTGCCGGTGGTGTGGATACCACAGCACTGATCGTGGGCGACTATTCCAATGGCAATGACGGCCTGGTGATGAAAGGTAGCACCGAGTTGACCGACCTGGAGGGCCAGCAGGTCAATCTGGTGGAGTTGTCGGTATCGCACTACCTGCTGGCCCGTGCGCTGGATTCAGTTGGCTTGAGCGAGAGCGACGTCACCGTGGTCAATACCAGTGATGCGGACATGGTGGCAGCCTACAACACCGAGGATGTGCGCAACGTTGTCACCTGGAACCCGCTGCTGGATGAAATCCTCAGCCAGCCGGAAGCCAACCGGGTATTCGACTCCAGCCAGATTCCGGGCCACATCAAGGATCTGACCATCGTCAACACCGAAACTCTGCGCGATAACCCGGCGCTGGGTAAAGCGCTGGTTGGCGCCTGGTTTGAGCTGATGGCCGAGATGGGTACAGACAGCGAGGAAGGTCAGAAGGCGCGCGCCTTCCTGGGCGAAGCCTCGGCGACCGACCAAGCCGGGTACGAAGCCCAACTTGCCGGCATGAAGATGTTCTGGCAGCCCGCTGATGCAGTCGCCTTTATTGGCAGTGACGAGGCCTATGACGCGATGGATAGCGTGCGTCAGTTCTCCTTCGAGAAAGGCTTGCTGGGTGAAGGCGCCGACTCGCCGGACTTTGTTGGCATCGCCATGCCTGATGGCAAGACCCTGGGTGATACCGCTAACATCAAGCTGCGGTTTGATACCGAGTATATGCAGATGGCAGCCGACGGCGCTCTCTGAGTAGTCTGATTGCGGCGGGGGCATCCCCCGCCGCGCTTGCTGGAACACCCATGCGCAGAACAAAAGAAGACGCGGAAAAAACCCGCCTGAAAATCATTGAAGCCGCGCTGACGCTGTTCAGTCGCAACGGCTATTCGAACACCACTCTGGCCATGATTGGCACCGAAGCCGGTTTCAGTCGTGGTCCTATCTACTGGCACTTCAAGAACAAGGATGACCTGTTCGAGGCGGTGCTGGCCTACTCGCAAGAACCGCTGGAGCACTTGGTCGCTCAGGCGCGTGATGGCGCAGAGCCTGCGTTGGCGCGTATCGAGACCTTTGTGCGGAGTTGGTTCATGCTGCTGGTTGAGGATGCCTGGTTCCGCCAGTCGTTCGAGATTTTGTTGAACAAGACCGAGCTGACCGAGGCGATGCAGAGCACGCTCGAGCGTGAGCGACGGCTTACCCAGAGTATGATCGAAACCCTGGAGGCGCTGGTCTGTTCTGCTCAGGAGCAAGGGCAGCTTCCGCAGGGGCAGGCGGCTGGCCAGTTGGCCTTGATGATCTACACCCAGTTGATGGGTGTTACTCAGACTTGGTTGTTTGCCCCGGGCTTATTTGACTTAAGCGAGCAGCGGGCATTTTTTGCCGAGCGTTTGCTGCGTTCGTTGCAGCAGCCTTAAAAAAAGCCCCGCTCACCAAGCAGTGAGCGGGGCTAAAAGGTCAGTTACTGACCGGAGTCACGATCGGGAAGTCGCCAGAGGGCACTTCCAGCATTTGCAGCAAGCCGAAGAAGGCGTTCGGCTCGCCGCTGATCTTGATCTGACCCGCCTTCACCGCGTCGGGGAAGGTGGTTTGTTTCAGCAGGATCTGGTCTAGGGTGCTGCGCGTCATGCTGACGGTGGCCTGTGCGTTGTCATCCTGCACGCCGGTACGGTAGGTCAGCGTGGCGTGCTCCAGGTTGAGGCGGTAATTCTCCTCGGTATCGGTCAGCTGCCAGTTGATCACCAGGTGCTTGCCTTCTGCCTTGGCGGCGTCGAGGCGAACGGCCATGAGGTCGAAGAACATGCCGGTGTCGAGCGCCTGCAAAACGTCCGGAGACAGTGACCCGACGGTGGGCGGCAGCGTGCCGTTACGCAGCTCCTGTGCCCCCATCAGATAGGCGCCGCGCCAGGTACCTGCTTCTGCCTGGTAACCAAGCTGCTCCAGGGCATCGGCGCCCAGCTCACGGGCGGCCTGATTGCTGGCATCGGCGTACACCACCTGGTTCATCACGCTGGCCACCCAGCGGTACTCACCGTTTTCGTAATCCTTGCGGGCCTGTTCGATTACTTTGTCGGCGCCGCCCATGTATTCGATGGTTTTGGCGGCGTTCTGTACCGGTGGCAGCGGGTTGAGGTTGGCCGGGTTGGCGTCGTACCAGCCCATGTAGCGCTGGTAGATGGCCTTGGCGTTGTGTCGCAGGGTGCCGTAGTAGCCGCGCGCATACCATTGCTGATCCAGACTTTGCGGCAGGGCAATTTGTTCGGCGATATCGCCCGGCAGGTAGCCCTTGTTGATCATGCGCACCGACTGGTCGTGCAGGTACTTGTACATATCACGCTGTACCGACAGGAAGCGCTTGATGTCGTCCTGGTTCCAGACCGGCCAATGATGTTGGGCCACCAGAATGCTGGCTTCGTCGCCGAAGCGCGCCAGCGCAAGATCGATGTAGCGCGCCCAGGCACTGGCATCACGCACGGCGGCGCCGCGGATGGTGTAAACGTTGTGCATGTGCTGGCTGGTGATTTCCGCGGTATTCAACACTTTGAAGTCGGGGAAATACATCATCATTTCCGATTCGGCTTCGGTGCCGTGGGCCATCTGGAATTGCACACGGATACCGTCGATGGTCAGCTCGCCATCATCCGGCACGGTGTCGGTCGGGGCGATCAGCGACCGCTCGCCCATCGACAGCGCCTTGCCCAGGCCGGTATCGACGTGACCGCGTTCGCCCGGAGGCAGCATGGCACCAAACTGATAGATGGCGCGGCGGCTCATAGCCGGCCCGGCGATAACGTTTTCCGAGACCGCATGCTCCATGAAACCGGCCGGTGCGTAGATGTGCGTCTTGCCGGCGGCAACGTCTTCGTTACTGGTGACACCCTTCACGCCGCCCCAGTGGTCAACGTGGTTGTGGGTGTAGAGCACGGCAACCACCGGCTTTTTCGGGCGGTTCTGGTAGTACAGCTCCAGACCTGCTTTGGCAGTTGAGGGCGAGAGCAGCGGGTCGATGATCAGCAGCCCGGTGTCCCCCTCGATGATGGTCATGTTGGCCAGATCCATACCGCGAATCTGATACATGCCCTCGGTAACCTCAAACAGGCCGTGAATCGCATTGAGCTGAGCTTGGCGCCACAGGCTGGGGTTGACCGTCTCAGGCGCGGTGTCCTGATCGAGGAAAGCGTATTGGCTCATGTCCCACGCAACCGAGCCATCGGGATTGGTGACCTTGCCGTCGGGCAGTTGGGCGATGAAGCCGCGACGTGCATCGTCAAAGGCTTGTTGGTCGGCAAAGGGCAGTTGGCCCAGCGCGGCCTTGTTGGCGCTGGCGGTGGTGGCGGTGGCCGGGTTGGGGGTTGGAGCTGCGTTGGCGGCCAGGCTGATGGCGGCGGCCAGCGCGCCGGTAATGAGGTGACGTGAGCGCATGGGAGACTCCCTGTTGGAGCGGCATTGTTGTTGTCGGAAACCGCTTGAAACGGCTGCAGTCACTATAGAAAGCCTTATAGCTATGTGGCCAATGCATTTTTATTCTTGTTTCGATGCGAAATACGCATCGCGCTGGTCGGTGACGTGAAATTGAAGCATTGCCGTTGTAGGCTGAGACAGTGGTTTTTCCTATCGACGCAGGGTGGGTTAATTTATAATTTCGCGCTTTCACTTGCCCGGGCAGCCGGGCGCTGACAGCTGGAGGGTATGACCGAATTGATCAAAACGCCGTACTATCTCATCGACAAGAGCAAGCTGGCACGCAACATGGAGAAGATCGCCTACGTGCGTGAACACTCCGGTGCCAAGGCGCTGCTCGCACTCAAATGCTTTGCTACCTGGTCCGTGTTCGACTTCATGAGTCAGTACATGGATGGCACCACCTCTTCCTCCCTGAATGAAGTCAAACTTGGCAAGATCAAGTTTCCGGGGGAGACGCATGCCTACAGTGTGGCTTATGCCGATGACGAAATTGACGACGTCCTGGCGCACTCGGACAAAATCATCTTCAACTCCATCAGTCAGCTGACCCGCTTCAGTGAGGCTTCGGCCAACACGGTGCGTGGTCTGCGTCTGAACCCCGGCGTCAGCAGCTCGGACTTTCTGATTGCTGACCCGGCACGCCCGTTCAGCCGTCTAGGCGAGTGGGACGCAGCCAAGATTGAGGCGGTATTGCCGCTGATCTCCGGCTTTATGATCCACAACAACTGCGAGAACGGTGACTTTGAGCTGTTCGACCAGATGCTCGGACAGATCGAGGAGCGCTTTGGTCATCTGCTCGCGCAGGTGAGCTGGGTCAGTCTGGGCGGCGGCATCCACTTCACCGGCGAGGATTACCCGCTGGATCGTTTCTGCGCCCGCCTCAAGGCATTCTCCGAGCGCTACGGCGTTCAGGTTTACCTGGAACCCGGCGAGGCCGCCATTACCCTGAGCACTTCCCTTGAAGTGACGGTGCTCGACACCCTCTATAACGGCAAGCAGTTGGCCGTGGTCGACAGCTCAATCGAAGCGCACATGCTCGATCTGCTGATCTACCGTCAGGAGGCCAAGATGGAGCCCTGCGATGGCCCGCACCAGTACATGGTGTGTGGCAAGTCGTGCCTGGCTGGCGACATCTTCGGCGAATTCAATTTTGACAGCGAGCTGAAGATCGGCGATCGCCTGTCCTTTATTGATGCGGCCGGTTACACCATGGTCAAGAAGAACTGGTTCAACGGCGTGAACATGCCCGCCATTGCAATCAAGGAGCTTGATGGTTCGGTGAAACTGGTTCGCGAGTTCGGATTCCAGGATTACCTGGACAGCCTCTCCTGAGGCTCAACCTACCCAGCCTTTCCAAGGAGGCGTTTCGAGGAAGAGAAATGAAGAAAAACGTTCTGATTATTGGTGCCGGTGGTGTGGCCCAGGTGGTCGCACACAAATGCGCCCAGCACAATGACGTGCTGGGTAACATCCATATCGCGTCGCGTACCGCCGAGAAGTGCCAGGCGATTGTCGACAGCGTAAAGGAAAAGGGCAGCCTCAAGGTTGCCGGTGAATTGCAAGCCCACGCTCTGGATGCCCTGGATATCGAGGCCACCAAAGCGTTGATTGACAAGACACAGTCGCAACTGGTGATCAATGTCGGATCGGCTTTCATCAATATGTCGGTACTGCAGGCCTGCATCGAGACCGGTGCGGCCTACCTGGATACCGCCATTCACGAAGAGCCGGACAAGATCTGTGAAACCCCGCCGTGGTACGCCAACTACGAGTGGAAGCGCAAGGCGCTCTGCGCAGAGAAGGGCATTACCGCCGTCCTGGGTGTGGGCTTTGACCCGGGCGTGGTGAACGCTTACGCCGCTGTTGCCGTCAACGAGTACTTCGATAGCGTCGAGGAAATCGACATCATCGATATCAATGCTGGCAGCCACGGCAAGTACTTTGCGACCAACTTTGACCCGGAAATCAACTTCCGCGAGTTCACCGGGCAGGTATGGTCCTGGCAGAACAGCCAGTGGACCAGCAACAAGATGTTCGAGGTCAAGCGCACCGATGATCTGCCGGTGGTTGGCTTACAGACCAGCTATATGACTGGCCACGATGAAGTGCACTCGCTGTCGCAGAACCTGGGCGTGCCGAACGTGCGTTTCTGGATGGGCTTTGGCGAGCACTACATCAACGTGTTCACCGTGCTGAAAAACCTCGGCCTGCTGTCCGAGCAGCCGGTCACCACGGCCGAAGGTCTGGAAGTGATTCCGCTGAAAGTGGTCAAGGCTGTACTGCCTGATCCGTCTTCACTGGCGCCTGACTACGCCGGCAAGACCTGCATCGGTGATGTGGTCAAAGGCAAGAAGGACGGCAAGGACAAGGAAGTGTTCATCTACAACGTAGCGGATCACGCCGAAGCCTACGCCGAGGTTGGTAGCCAGGGTATTTCCTACACGGCCGGTGTGCCGCCGGTTGCTGCAGCAATCCTGATCGCCCAAGGTGCCTGGGATGCCGGCAAGATGGTCAACGTCGAAGAGCTGGATCCCAAGCCGTTCATCAATCTGCTGAACGAGATGGGCCTGCCCACCCGCATCAAGGATGAGCAGGGCGATCGCGCTCTGAGCTTCTGATCCGGTGAGGTAAATAAAAAGGCCAGCTGAAAAGCTGGCCTTTTTTCGTTACGGCGTGGGTTGCCCCCAAGGTGCCAGCAGCACCTCCAGCAGTGTGCCGTCAGCGTCTTTGGCCAGGCCGACCACTTGCCCTTCTCGTTCGATGTCTTCGGAGGCGGCGGCGTCTTGCACAACGCGCTCGCCGGCGTCCTCAATGGCCGCTAGAAAGGCTTCAGGTGAGGCGCTGGCGACCTCCAGCTTGATCGGGTTATCGGTGTAGTTGCGCGGGCTGCCATTGGTCCAGTGCATCAGTACCAGCGCCGAGCCGCCGTAACCCTGCAGAATGTACTCGTTGTACTGGCCGGGAATAGGTAAATACAGTGTGACCTTGAAACCCAGCGTGTCGGCGTAGAACGCCTTGGCGGCAGCCAGATCACTGACGCCAATGCCGAAGGCGCCGAAGTAGGATTCGGTGGCCGCGCTATCGCCGACAATTTCGATCAGGTTGTTGTCCAGGTCGCGGCCAAAGCCGACCACGGCGTTGCCGAGTGCGGGCCCTTGGTCCACCGGTTCGACGAGGATCAGGCCGCCAGCGTCGCGGACGGCCTGGGCGAAGGCGGTCGGGTCCTTGGCATAGAACACCAGCTTGCCGGGGTTTTGCCTGGTATTGCGGGTTTCGCCGTCGGTAAAGCCCATCAGGATAATCTGCGAGCCGCGGGCATCGGCTGATTCCAGCACCACCTCTTCACGGTTGTCGCGGGTACGGCGACCCAGTTCGCGCATGCCTAGGCCGCCGGTATAAAAATCCACGGCGGCTTCCAGGTTTTCAACGCCGATGGCTGCGCCGCTGAGATAGGCGCGGATAGACTGGCGAAGCTCCAGCAGTGTGCCGTCGGCGTCGGTGGCGTAACCCACCAGCGCACCGTTCAGGTCCGCATCGGTGGAGGCCGCCGGCGCCTGGCTGACCGTCTCACCGGCGGCGCTGATGGCATCGCTCAGGCGTTGCGGTTGGGCCACCGCCAGCTCCAACTTGACCGGGTTATCCGTGTAGTTGCGCGGCGTGGCGTTGGTCCAGTGCATCAGCACCAATGCCGAGCCGCCGGGCACCGGCGAGGTGAGAATGTACTCGTCGTACTGCCCTGGAATCTGCAGAAACTGGTCCTCGGTAAAGCCGATGGTATCGACATAAAAGTCACGCGCGGCTTGCAGATCGGAGACGCCGATACCAAAGGCACTGAGGTAGGAGTCTACGGCGTTGTCGCTGCCGGTAATTTCAATCAGGTTGTTGTCCTGATCGCGACCAAAGCCGACCACGATGCCGCCCACGCTGGCCTGTGGCGCCGGCGGCACGGTGATGCGTCCGCCGGCGAGGGCAAAGCGGGTAGCGAACGCGGCGGGATCTTTGACGTAAAACACCAGCTTGCCCGGATTCTGCTGGGTGTTGCGGCCAACGCCGTCGGTGTAGCTCATCAGTACTACCTGCGAGCCGCGCTTGTCGGCAGACTGCAACACCACTTCTATGCGGTCATCGCGGGTAATACGGTTTACCTCCTGCATGCCTAGGCCTTCGGTGTATACCTTGAGCGCGGCATTCAGATCGGCAACGCCGATCGCCGCGGCCTGCAGGTAGACACTGTTTTCGCGCGTGCCGGCGGGAGGTGGAGGCGTTCCGGCCTGGCTGTCAGAGTCACTGCCGCCACCGCTGCTCAGGCAGCCGGAGAGCAGTGCGGTGACCAGGCCCAGGGCAAGGCCCAGGCCGTGGCGGGATAGGGTGTTCATGGGATTACCTTTGTTGTCGTTATGATGGGTTGCTGAGAATAATGAATGAATGTTCGTTCTGTTTTCAAGTGCCATTCAGCGATGACATGCTCGCTATTCGCCGCACGTGCTTGCACAGCGGATGGGGTATGATCCGGCAACGCCGTTTTGGCCCGAACAAACACAGGTAGTGCTCAATGAACGCCCCCGCATCCCTTGATTCTCTTGCTGAACGCCTGGCTGGCGTCGGCGACGTCGAGTGTGTCACCCCTGACCTGAACGGCATTCCCCGTGGCAAGGTGATGACCGCAGACGGTTTTCTGGATGACCGCCGCTTGCAGCTGGCGCGCGGCGTGCTGCTGCAGTGTGTGATGGGCGGTTACCCGGAGGCGCGTTACTACGGCAGTGACGATGGCGACCTGGTGCTGCGGCCGGTGCTGGACCAGGTCCATCGCTTACCTTGGATGGAACGCCCGCGTGCGCTGGCGATCTGCGAGGCGGTGGAGCTGGATGGTCAACTGTCCGGTCTGTCGACCCGCGCGCTACTGAGTCGGATCGTTGAGCGCTATGCAGAGCGTGGCTGGGCGCCGGTGGTGGCGACGGAGCTGGAGTTCTTCCTGTTCGAGCCGAACCGCGACGACACTCAGCCGTTCCAGCCGCCGGTGGGGCTCGATGGCCGCCGCGAGGCGGGTTACGGCGCCTTCAGTGTCAGCACCAGCAGCGGGCTGCGGCCGTTCTTTGATGAGCTGACCGACACCATGGCGACGCTGGGTATTCCGCGCGACACCTTTATGCACGAGATGGGTGTCAGCCAGTATGAGATCAACTTTGTGCACGGCGATCCGCTGCTGATTGCCGACCAGACCTTCCTGTTCAAACATGCCCTGCATGAGGTTGCCCTCAAGCACGGCCTGATTGCCGTGTGCATGGCCAAGCCGCTGGCGCGGGTGCCTGGTTGTTCTATGCATATCCACCAGAGCGTGGTCGAGCAGGGCAGCGGCAACAATATCTTTACCGATGTGGCGAGCGGTGAGGCGACGGCGAATTTCGAACACTTTATCGGCGGCCTGCAACACTGCATGGGCGAGCTGACGCTGCTGATGGCGCCCTACGTCAACTCCTACCAGCGCTTCTGCCATGCCTACGCGTCGCCGAACAACCTGTGCTGGTCGCACGACAACCGCTCGGCCGGCCTGCGTATTCCAGCCAGCGGCCCGGAAGCGCGCCGGGTCGAGAACCGCCTGCCCGGCGCCGACGCCAACCCCTATCTGAGTGTTGCTGCATCGCTCGCCGCCGGCCTCTACGGTATCGACAATCAGTGCCAGCCCTCGGCACCGGCTCAGGGCGAGTTCGAGGCGCCGGATGAGCTGACTCTGCCCGGCACGCTGCACGATGCCATTCTGCGTCTGGATCGCAGTGAGCTGGCGCGCGAGCTATTCGGCGCCGAGTTTGTCGACGGCTTCCTTGCCAGCAAGCGGATGGAGCTGCAGAGCTATATGGATGAAATTACGCCGTGGGAGAGGCGGTTTCTGGGCAGCCAGGTTTAGCAAGTCGCTGAGAAGCTACCTGCGTTGCCATCGCTGCGTTAAAGATCGCCTCGAAGTGCTCATTTACAATCCGTAAACTGCGCCTTCTCGGCGATCTTTGCCTTGCGCTGCCTGCCTCGCCAACGCTTCTCAACCACTTGCGGTGTAAGCTGCGACGCTAACCGTCGCAGCCCGGTGATAGACTGGCGGCTGTTTCCAAAGCAGGAGCCCACATGCAGGACGCCAACAGCCTCGCCCCCGGTTTGATGATCATCCACGGCAACCGCCTGGAGACCCTGCGCGAGCTGGCGGTAGACTGGATGCGGGCGCACCCGCTGGCGCCGCTGGAAAACGAAGTCATCCTGGTGCAGAGCAACGGCATTGCCCAGTGGCTGCAGATGGCGCTGGCGGCAGACCCTGCGCAGGGCGGCTGCGGCATTGCGGCAGCGCTGGATGTGCAGTTGCCAGCGCGCTTTCTCTGGGACAGCTACCGTGGCGTACTAGGCCGCGACAGCGTGCCTGAGCAATCCCCGCTCGATAAACTGCCGCTGACCTGGCGGCTGATGCGCTTGTTGCCCGCGCTGCAGGATCAGCCCGACTTCGCCCCGCTCAAACGCTTTCTGGCCGACGACCACGATTGCCGCAAGCGCTACCAACTGGCGGTACGGCTGGCCGATCTGTTCGACCAGTATCAGGTCTACCGCGCCGACTGGCTGAATGACTGGGCCGCCGGGCGCGACCATATTGGCCTGGCGCGCACCGGCCCGCGACCGCTGGATGACGAGGAGCGCTGGCAGCCGGCGCTCTGGCGTGCGGTGCTGGCGGACGTAGGTGCCGAGCGCCTGAGCGACAGCCGGGCCGGTATTCATCCGCGCTTTGTCCAGCATCTGCTCGACTGCGACAGCCGACCGGCCAGCCTGCCGCGGCGGGTTATCGTCTTTGGCATCTCGTCGCTGCCCGCCCAGACGCTGGAAGCGTTGGCGGTGATCGGGCGCTTTTCGCAGGTGCTGCTCTGCGTACTTAACCCCTGCGAGTACCACTGGGGCGATATCGTTGCCGATCAGGACCTGCTGCGCCACGAATACCGCCGTCAGCAACGGCGACCGGGTAGCCCGATTCAGCTGGACGAGAGCACCCTGCATCAGCACGCCCATCCGCTGCTGGCCGCCTGGGGCAAGCAGGGTCGTGACTACATCAACCTGCTCGATCAGCACGACGAGCGCGCCAGTTACGAGGCGCGGTTTGCCAATATCGCCGGTGGCCGGGTTGACCTGTTTGAAGCGCCTGCCGGCGACACACTGCTGCAGCAACTGCAGCAGGATATTCTGCTGCTGCGACCGCTGGCCGAGTCCCGCGCATTGTGGTCGGCGCTTGATACGTCGCAAGATCAATCCATCCGTTTTCATCTGGCGCACAGCCCGCAGCGCGAAGTGGAAGTGCTGCACGATCAACTGCTCGCCGCCTTTGCTGCTGACCCGGACCTCAAACCGCGCGACATCATCGTCATGGTGCCGGACGTCAATCTCTACGCGCCGCACATTCAGGCGGTGTTTGGCCAGCACGGCGCGGATGACCCGCGGGCGATCCCCTTTACCCTGGCCGACCAAGGCCAGCGCGGTCAGGAACCGCTGTTGATTGCACTGGAACATCTGCTGCGCCTGCCCGACAGCCGGCTGCCGGTCAGCGAAGTGCTGGACCTGCTGGACGTGCCGGCGCTGCGCAGTCGCTTTGGCCTGAGTGAGGCGGACCTGCCAACCCTGCAGCGCTGGATCGAGGGTGCTGGCATCCGCTGGGGGCTGGATCAGCAGCGCCGCGCGGAGCTGGGCTTGCCTGCGGGCCTGGAAGCCAACAGCTGGCGCTTTGGCCTGCGCCGCATGTTGCTGGGCTACGCCAGCGGCGGTGCCGATGCCTGGCAGCAGATAGAGCCCTTTGATGAAATCGGCGGGCTGGATGCCGCCCTGATCGGCCCGCTCAACGGCCTGCTCGACGCACTCGACCGCCACGAAACCCAACTGGCCGATGCGGCGCTGCCGACGCTTTGGGGCGAGCGCCTGCGCCAGTTGCTGGATGACTTCTTTATCGCCGAGAGCGACCGCGATCAGTTGCTGCTGGCGCAGTTGCACGAAGGGCTGGCCAACTGGCTGGAGCTGTGCGACAGCGTCGCGCTGGATGTCGCGCTGCCGCTTAACGTGGTGGCCGAGGCCTGGCTCGACGGCGTTGGTCAGAGCCAGCTCAGCCAGCGCTTTCTCGCCGGTGCGGTCAACGTCTGCACGCTGATGCCGATGCGGGCCATTCCGTTCAAACGTATCTGCTTGTTGGGCATGAACGACGGCGACTACCCGCGCGCGCAACCACCGCTGGATTTCGACCTGATGGGTAAGGACTACCGCCCGGGCGACCGCTCGCGGCGCGAAGACGACCGTTATCTGCTGTTGGAAGCACTGCTCTCGGCCCGCGATGCGCTGCACATCAGTTGGGTGGGTCGCAGCATTCGCGATAACAGCGAACGGCCGCCGTCGGTATTGATTGGCCAGCTGCGTGATCATCTGGCCGCCGGCTGGCACACGGCAGATGGTTCAGATCTGTTGCACGCACTGACCGTCGAGCATCCGTTGCAGCCCTTCAGTCGCGCCTACTTCAGCGCCGACTCCGCGCTGTTCAGCTACGCGCGCGAGTGGCGGCAGTTGCACGATTTTCATGCCGGCGAGGACGCAGATCAGCCGCTGGCGCCGGTCACGCTGGAAGCCCCCATCGAGCTGCTGGCGCTGCAGCGCTTTTTGCGTAACCCGGTCGAGCACTTCTTTGCCGCCCGGCTGAAGGTCTGGCTGCAGGAACAGCAAAGCAACACCGAAGACGACGAACCCTTCGCGCTCGACGGTCTGCAACAACACCAGCTCAGCCAGTGGCTGCTGGAGCAGGTGCAGCAGGCGGACTTGCAGGATGACTGGCAGGCATTGTTGGTCGAGCAGGCGAGCCGTCTACAGCAGCGCGGCAGCCTGCCGTTGGCCGGTTTTGGTGAGTTGACGTTGGCACAGTTGGTCGAGCCCTTGGGTGGTCAGCTGGAGCGCTTCCGTGAGCAACTGCTGTTGTGGGATCAGCCGCTGGAGTATCCACTGCCGCTGCAGGCGTCGGCGCGTACGGCAGAAGCGAACATTGAGGTGGTCAGCTGGCTCGCCGGCGTACGGCGTTGCGCGCAGCTGGATGGGCTGATGCGGGTGCAGCTGGTGACCGGCAAACTGCTCGGCAAGAAAGACGTGCCGCGTTGGCGCAAGCTGCTGAGTGAGCTGTGCCAGCATGTCTTGGCTGCGGCTTCGGGGCATCGACTCACTACCTGCCTGATCAGCGCCGATGCCAGCATTCAACTGCTACCGCTGGAGCAGGAGCGTGCTGAGCGCATCGTGAATGACTGGTTGCTTGGGTACCTCCAAGGCCTGAAGCGGCCGCTGCCGGTGGCAGTAGAAACCGCCTTTGCCTGGCTGACCGAGGGCAAGGAGGAGAAGCGCCTCGGTGCTGCCAAGCTCTGTTTTGAAGGCAACGACTTCAGCCGTGGCGAGGTTGACGGCAGCCCGGCATTGCAGCGCAGCTATCCCGACTTTGCCAGCCTGCAGGCGAGCGATGAATTTATCGGCTGGGCGCAGTCACTCTATCAACCGCTGGCGCAGGCACTTGAGGATGAATGGCTGATGATTACTGTGGCCGGGGAGGGCGACGCATGAGCAATCAACGCCCCTTGGCCCTGCGCTGCCCGCTGCGCGGCAGCCGCCTGATTGAAGCCAGTGCCGGTACCGGTAAGACCTTCACCATCTCTGCGTTGTATCTGCGACTGGTGCTGGGCCACGGCGAGGGTGACAGCGCCTTCAGCCGTGAACTGCTGCCGCCGGATGTGCTGGTCGTAACCTTTACCGAAGCCGCCACCCAGGAGCTGCGTGACCGCATCCGCGCGCGGCTGGTCGAGGGCGCGCAGGCCTTCCGTGGCGAATTGGATGAGCCGGACCCGATTCTTGCCGGCCTGCTGGCGGATATCCCCGAAACCGAACACCCCAGCGCCGCGCGAAAGCTGGATATCGCCGCCCAGTGGATGGACCAGGCCGCGGTCTCGACCATTCACAGCTGGTGCCAGCGCATGCTGCGCGAGCACGCCTTCGACAGCGGCAGCCTGTTTACCCAGACGCTGGAAACCGACCAGCGTGACCTGCTGGCCGAGGTTGCGCGTGATTACTGGCGCTTGCATTGCTATCACTTGCAGGGTTCCGCGCTCGCCTGGGTACAGCAGATGTGGCAGCAGCCGGAAGCGCTGCTCGGTAAGGCGCGGCTGCTGTTCAATCCCGCTGCAGATGAGCCGGTAACGGCGCTGCAAGCGCTGCTGGACCAGGCGCTTGTCCAACGCGATGCTGAGCTGGCTGCGCTCAAGGTGCCCTGCGTGCAGTGGGCCGATGAGTTGGAAGTCTTGCTGGACCAGGCGGTTGAGCAGAGCCTGGTCGACAAGCGCAAGATTCAGAAGCGTTATTACGCGCCCTGGTTCCAAACCCTGCGGCAGTGGGCGTTGACGCCCGAGCAGGTGAGGCTGGAGTTGCCGCCGGCGGCCTGGGCGCGGCTCAGCGAATACGGCCTCGGCGAAGCCTGGAAGAAGGGCGATGTGCCCGATCACCCGGCGCTGCGCGGCTTGCCACAGTTGCGCGAGGCGCTGGCCGCGTTGCCCAATCCGGAAAGTGATGCACTGCGCCACGCGGCGGACTGGATGTCGCTGCGCTTCGAGCAGGAAAAGCGCCGTCGCGCGCAGATGGGTTTTGATGACATGCTGACTCGGCTCGACGCCGCGCTGCAGGGCCCCAATGGTGACCGGCTGGCGGACGTTATCCGCGAGCAGTTCCCAGTCGCGCTGATCGACGAGTTTCAGGATACCGACCCGCTGCAGTACCGCATCTTCGACCGCATCTACCGGGTTGCCGAGAACGATCAGGACAGCGCGCTGCTGCTGATTGGCGACCCCAAGCAGGCGATCTACGCCTTCCGCGGCGCGGATATTCATACCTACTTGCGGGCCCGTGGCGACACCGCCGGGCGGCACGAGAATCTGGATACCAACTTCCGCTCCAGCCAGGCGATGGTCACGGCGGTAAACCGGGTGTTCGAGCAGGCCGAGCAGCACTTTGCTGCGGGCGCCTTCCTGTTCCGCCAGGGCGAAGATAACCCTATGCCGTTTTTGCCGGTGCAGGCGCGCGGGCGCAGCGAAGTGTGGAGCTTCCAGGGTGAACAGGCGCCGGCCTTGACCGCCTGGTTGCTTGAATCGGAAGAGCCATTGACTGGCGATGTCTACCGGCGGGAAATGGCCGAGCGCTGCGCCAGCGAAATGACCGCCCTGCTGCAGGCCGGCCAGCAGGGCCGTGCTGGCTTTGCCCGCGGCCACCAACCGCTTGCGCCGGTGCGCCCGGCCGATATGGCGGTGCTGGTGCGCACGGGGCGCGAGGCGCAGCTGATTCGTGATGCCTTGGCGGCGCGCGGTGTGCGCAGCGTGTATTTGTCTGACAAGGATTCGGTGCTGGCAACGCAGCAGGCGCAGGATGTGCTGCGCTGGCTGCGCGCCTGTGCCGAGCCCGGCAACGACCGCCTGCTGCGCGCGGCACTCGCTAGCCACAGCCTGCACCTCAACTGGCAGGCGCTGGATCAGCTGAACCAGGACGAGCGCCTGTGGGAGCAGCGGGTCGACCAGTTCCGCGATTATCGCCGCATCTGGCAGCGTCAGGGTGTACTGCCGATGTTGCACCGCCTGCTGCACGACTTTGCGCTGCCTGCCCGGCTGCAACAGCAGGGCGATGGCGAGCGCGCGCTGACCAATCTGCTGCATCTGGCCGAGCTGCTGCAGCGTGCGGCCCGCGAGCTGGATGGTGAGCAGGCGCTGATCCGGCACTTGGCCGAGCTGATTCGCCGCGCTGACGAGGGCGCAGGAGACGAACAGGTGCTGCGGCTGGAAAGCGACGCCGAGCTGGTCAAGGTGGTGACCATCCACAAGTCCAAGGGGCTGGAGTATCCGCTGGTATTTCTGCCGTTCATTTGCCTGAGTCGCCCGGTGCGTGCCGACCAGCCGCTGCGCCTGAGCGACGGCTGGGTGCTGAAGCCGGATGCCGATCAGGTGGCCGAGGCCGCCCGCGAGCGTCTTGGTGAGGACCTGCGCTTGCTTTACGTGGCACTGACCCGTGCGCAGCACGCCTGCTGGCTGGGCATGGCTGACCTCAAGAGTGGCAACAACAAGCAGTCGGTACTGCACCACAGCGCGATCGCCTGGCTGCTCGGCGGTGGCGCCGCGCTGGAGTCGTCTAGCCAACTGAAAGACTGGCTGGCGCGCTGGCAGCCGGACGGCGAGGTGGTCGCGCTGCAGGCCGCGCCAGAGACGCGTGATGAGCGGCTGGCGCAACTGAATGACGGCCCGGCGCTGGTCGATGCCCGCAGCCCATCCCATGGGCGTTTTGATTCCTGGTGGATCGGTTCCTACAGTGCGCTGGCGCTCAGCGGCGAGAGTACCGACAGTGCGCTGGCCGAGTGGATTGCCGACGACGAGCGCCAGAGCCGTTTTGTACCGCTGCGCCGGGGCGAGCAGGCGACCATTCACCGCTTCCCGCGTGGCCCGCAGCCCGGCACCTTTTTGCACGGTCTGCTGGAGTTGGCGGCGCAGGAGGGCTTTGCGGCCTTGCAGGATGCCGAGCGTTGCCGCCGCTGGCTGGCGCCGCGCTGCCAGCGCCGTGGCTGGGGCGAGTGGAGTGACTGCCTTAGCGACTGGTTGGGGCAATTGCTGCAGCGTCCGGGCCTGGTGCCGGAGAGCACGCTGGCGCTGGGTGAGCTGCCGCCCTCGCGCTATCAGAGCGAAATGGCCTTTATGTTTGCGGCTAGCAAGGTGGATGTGCAGCAGATTGATCGGCTGGTCACGGCGATGACGCTGGATGGCCTGCCGCGCCCGGCGCTGCAGCGTGATCGTCTGAACGGTCTGTTTAAGGGCTATATCGACTTGGTACTGGAGCATGAAGGGCGTTATTACGTGCTCGACTACAAATCCAACTGGCTGGGCGCGACCCCGGCCGATTACAGCGAGGCGGCCATGAGCCGGGCGCTGCTGGAGCACCGCTACGACCTGCAATACGTGTTCTACCTGCTGGCGCTGCACCGCCAGTTGCAGGCACGGCTGCCGGACTACGATTACGACCGCCACATTGGTGGTGCGCTCTACTGGTTTGTCCGTGGCGTTGACGCCACGAACGGCGGCATCTGCCACCAGCGCCCGCCGCGCGAACTGATTGAAACGCTGGACCGCCTGTTTGCCGGTCAGCCGGTTGAGGAGACTGATCATGCAGGGTGATCAACTGGATCTGCTCGGCACACTCGACCGTTCCGCCGCGCAGTTGGACAGCGCAACCGCGCTGCTGCAATTGCTGGATGACTGGCAGGCCAACGGCTGGCTGCGCGCGTTGGATCGCGCCTTCGCCGGCTTTCTGCTGGAGCAGGCGCCGGACACCGGCCCGGCGGTGCTGCTGGCGGCGGCGCTGGTCAGCCATCAATTGGGCCATGGGCATGTTTGCCTGGATCTGGCGGCGACACTGGCCGAGCCGGACTTTGCCCTGTCGCTGCCACCGGAGGGCGAAAGTCTGCTCGACACGCCGTTGCCCTCGGCGGTGCTGGCGGGCGTCACGCTGGATAGCTGGCGTGCGGCGCTGCAGGCCAGCCGGGTGGTCGACAGCCAACAGCCGGAGCAGGGTAGTTGCCCGCTGGTGCTGATCGGCCAACGCCTGTATCTGCGCCGTTACTGGCAGCATGAGCGGCACGTCGTCTCGACCCTGCATCAGCGCCTGCAGCAACCGCTGCCTGTGGCCGGGGATTTGCCCGCGCGGCTCGATGCCCTGTTTGCCGGCAGCCAGCAGAATCCGGACTGGCAGCGCATCGCCTGTGCGCTGGCGGCGCGCGGGCGCTTCAGCATCATCACGGGCGGCCCCGGCACCGGTAAAACCACCACGGTGGTGCGCCTGCTGGCGCTGCTGCAGACGCCAGCGGTGGAGGCGGGCAAGCCGCTGCGTATTCGTCTGGCTGCACCGACCGGCAAGGCCGCCGCGCGGCTGACCGAGTCGATTGGCCGTCAGGTCGGCGCGCTGCCGGTTGATGACGCGGTGCGCGATGCGATTCCGACCGAGGTCAGCACGCTGCATCGTCTGCTCGGCAGCCTGCCGGACAGCCGCCATTTCCGCCATCACGCGGGCAACCCGCTGGCGCTGGATGTGCTGGTGGTGGACGAAGCCTCAATGAT
>DBHE01000023.1:0-2201 GCA_002296055.1 Pseudomonadaceae bacterium UBA836 | reverse complement strand
TTGCTGGGTGACAAGGATCAGCTCGCCTCGGTTGAAGCGGGTGCGGTACTGGGCGATCTGTGTCGGCGCGCCGATGCCGGGTGCTACTCGCCGGCTACGCTGGAGTGGTTACAGCAGGTCACAGGCCAGTCATTGACCGAAGCAGGCCTGCAGGCCGGTGACGAGGCGACCCATCTACTGGAGCAGCAGACCGCCATGCTGCGTCATTCCCACCGCTTTGGCGCCGCCAGCGGTATCGGTGAGCTGGCCCGCGCGGTCAATCGCTGCGACGCCACCGCCGCGCGTGATCTGCTGCAACGCGGCAAATTTGACGACATTCAGAGTCGCCGCCTGACTGGCAGCAACGACCCGGCGTTCAGCGCGTTGGTGCTCGGTGGTGAGGGCACGCTGCCGGGCTATGGTGCTTATCTGAGCACACTCAAGACGCAGCGCCCGGGAGCAGATGTGCCTGCTGATGATCCGCGCTGGGAGGCCTGGGCTTCTGCTGTGCTGAGCGCTTTTGATCGCTTTCAGTTGCTTTGTGCGGTTCGCCGAGGCGAGTGGGGCGTCGAGGGTATCAACCAGCGCGTCGCTGACTTGCTCACCCGCCGCAGCCTGCTGCGCGCGGACAAGCTCTGGTACGAGGGGCGCCCGGTGCTGGTGACCCGCAACGATTACAGCCTGGGCTTGATGAACGGCGATATCGGCATTGCCTTGCGCATTCGTGAGCCGGCCCTGCACGCCGGTCAGGCGGAAACCGACGCGCTGCGCGTCGCCTTTCCGCGTAACGATGGCAAGGGCGGCATTCGCTTTGTTTTGCCCAGTCGTCTGCCAGACGTGGAAACCGTGTTCGCCATGACGGTGCACAAGTCCCAGGGCTCGGAGTTCGAGCACGCCGTGCTAGTGCTGCCGGAGGCCCGCAACCCGGTGCTGACCAAGGAGCTGGTCTACACCGCCATCACCCGCGCCAGTCACCACTTCAGTCTGCTGGAAAGCCGCCCCGGTGTATTGGAGGCGGCGGTGCAAACGCCGGTGCGGCGCATCAGCGGGCTGGACCTGAGCGCGGCAACCAACTGACTACATGCCGTTCATCCAGTCCGCCGGCGGGCTGCGATGACGTTCGTGCAGCGGCGCCAGCGCGTCGGTGTAATCCAGCAGCAGGGCCATGGCCCAGTCGGCGCGGGCGCGGATGCGTTGATCGTCCTCACTGGCGGGCTCGCCCGGGTTCATGACCTGCTCGGCGTTGCGCACGATCAGGTGTTCCGGCAGATAGCACACGCGGCAGTTCTTGTAGCTGGACGCGCGTAGCTCGGCCAGCGGGTAGCTGCCGCCTTGGCCGCCGGACACACCCACCAGCAGCGCCGGTTTGTGGGCTAGCTCGCGTCGCCCTGCGTACATGAACAGGTTTTTCAGCGCCGGGCTGGCCATGCCGTGCCACTCAGGGCTGATCACCACCAGCGCATCGGCGCTGCGCAGTGTGGCGGAGATTTCGGGCCACACGCCTTTGCTGTCGGCTTCGGGCCACAGCGGCAGCGTCTGTTGGCCGAGTTCGATAACGCTGGTTTCGCAGCCCTGGCGTTGCAGGCTGGCGGCCAGCCAGTGCGCCACCTTGGCGCTCTGGCTGGATGGCTGACTGGACCCTGCGATCAGGGCGATGTGACGGCTCATTGGGCTACCTCGGGTTTCAAAGCGGGTTTGGCGGCTTTCTTCGGTTTGCGGACCAGCGGCCAGAACAGTTCGTGCTGCCAGCTCACCGGGCCGAGGTTTTCGATGCCGTACTTCGGCGGGCGGCGACGGGTGATCTTGGCGGTGCCAAACAGGATGTCCCAGAAGAACAGCAGGTTGCCGAAGTTGCCTTTGTAATTGGTCACGCCATCGTCTGCGCTCAGACCGTGGTGCGCCGAGTGCGTCGACGGGGTCGAGATGGTGCGCTCCAGCACCCACATGATCGGCTTGAGCCATTTGATTTCATACAGCTTGGCATCCCACGGCACGCTGCTGTGCGCACCGAAGATCACGCACATCTTGAGGATCAGGTAGACGAAATAGACGTGTGCCAGCCCCAGGTAAATGAGGATGCCGGAGAACCAGATGCCGGGCATCAGCAGGTAGTAAAAGCTGTTGTTGCGATACACGATGCGGATGCTCATGTACTTGGCCGAGTGGTGCGCGCGGTGCAGGCTGTAGAGGAAGGGCACCTTGTGCGCCAGGCGATGCCACCA
>DBHE01000264.1 GCA_002296055.1 Pseudomonadaceae bacterium UBA836 | reverse complement strand
TCGCGATGCGCACTCCGGTATGAGCGGCCCGAATGCCGCCATGCGGCGTTATCTGCAGGCCGTTACGCATCCGCGCTGGGCCTTCGACGTGGGCCTGCTGGGCAAGCCGCACGATCTGGGCAATATCTCCGCCTACCGCGGCAACCCGACCGGCCTGGAAGACTACATGGGCTGGCTGGGCGCCAACTTTGACGCCTCTATCTCCTGGAAGGATCTGGAGTGGATTCGCGAGTTCTGGGACGGCCCCATGGTGATCAAGGGCATTCTCGACCCCGAGGACGCCCGCGACGCGGTGCGCTTTGGCGCCGACGGCATCATCGTGTCCAACCACGGTGGCCGCCAGCTGGACGGCGTACTGTCCAGTGCGCGCGCGCTGCCGCCGATTGCCGATGCGGTAAAGGGCGAGCTGAAGATTCTGGTCGACTCGGGCATTCGTACCGGTCTGGATGTGGTGCGCATGCTGGCGCTGGGCGCCGACTGCACCATGCTCGGCCGTGCCTTTATCTACGCGCTGGCTGCCGATGGACAGGCGGGGGTGACCAATCTGCTGGAGCTGATCGAGAAGGAAATGCGCGTCGCCATGGTGCTGACCGGCGCCAAGTCGATCAGTGAGATCAACGCCGATCTGCTGGTAGGCGCGTCATGAGTGTTGCGCAAACCCAAACCCACCAGCGTGAGGCCTTGCTGGAGCAGCTGCGTAGCCTGGTTGGCCGCCGTTATGTACTGACCGGTGAGCAGCAGACCCGGCGTTTTCGCAAGGGCCACCGTACCGGTGAGGGTCAGGTGCTGGCCGTGATTCAGCCGGGCACCCTGCTGGAGCAGTGGCAGGTCCTGCGCGCTGCTGTTGCCGCCGATTGCATCGTCATCATGCAGGCTGCCAACACCGGCTTGACCGGTGGCTCCACCCCGGATGGCGACAATTACGACCGCGATATCGTGCTGATCAGCACCCGCCGGCTGGATGGCGTGCAACTGATCAATCAGGGCGAGCAGGTGGTGTGTCTGCCGGGCGCCACGCTGGACCGCCTGGAGCGCGAACTGGCGCCGCTGGGCCGTGAGCCGCACTCGGTGATTGGCTCCTCCTGCATCGGTGCTTCGGTGCTGGGCGGTGTATGTAACAACTCCGGCGGCGCTCTGGTGCGGCGCGGCCCGGCCTATACCGAGTTGGCGCTGTACGCGCAGGTGCAGGCCGACGGCACGCTCACGCTGGTCAACCACCTGGGTATCGAGCTGGGCGACAGCCCGGAAGAGATCCTTACCCGTTTGCAGCGTGGCGACTATCAGCCTGATGCCGTGCTCAACGAGGCCGCCAGGGCCTCGGATGCCGGCTACGCCGAGCACGTACGCGATGTCGATGCCGATACCCCGGCGCGCTTTAATGCCGACCCCTCGCGCTTGTTCGAGGCTTCCGGGTCGGCTGGCAAGCTGTGTCTGTTTGCCGTGCGACTGGATACCTTTGTGAAGGAAGCCAGCACCGTGTTCTACATCGGCAGCAACGCCCCGCAGGATCTGACCGACCTGCGTCGCCACCTGCTGACCAACCTGCCGAGTCTGCCGATTGCCGGTGAGTACATTCACCGTACCGCCTTTGATATCGGAGAGCGCTACGGCAAGGACACCTACCTGATCATCGACCGCTTTGGCACCGCCCGGGTGCCGGCAGCCTTTGCCATCAAGAGCCGCGTTGACGGCTTCTTCGAGCGCCTGGGCCTGCGCGGCGTCAGTGATCGCGTGATTCAGATGGTGATGAATCTGCTGCCCAGCCACCTGCCGGAGCGCATGCGCGAGTACCGTAATCGCTTTGAGCATCACCTGCTGCTGCGCGTGTCCAACGATACCGCTGCGCAGACGCGTGAGCACCTGAGCAGCTTCTTTGCCGGACGCGATACCGGTGACTATTTCGAGTGTGACGAAGACGAGGGCCGGCGCGCCTTTCTGCACCGCTTTGCCGTAGCCGGTGCCGCGATTCGCTACCGTGAGGTGCACCGCCGCGAGGTGGAAGACATTGTGGCGCTGGATATTGCCCTGCGCCGTAATGACCGGGACTGGGTGGAGACGCTACCGGCCGAGCTGGAAAAGGACATGGTGCACAAGCTGTATTACGGGCACTTTTTCTGCCACGTTTTCCACCAGGATTACATCGTGCGCAAGGGCGTTGATCCGCTGGCGATGGAGCACCGTATGTGGGCGCTGCTGGATGAGCGCCGTGCCGAATACCCGGCCGAGCACAACGTTGGCCATCTGTATGTAGCCAAGCCGGCGCTGGCCGGCTTCTATAAGGAGCTGGACCCGACCAACAGCTTCAACCCCGGTATCGGCCATACCTCACGTCAGCGCGGCTGGGGTGAGTGTTGTGGTGGGCATGAGGAGCCGCACGGGCACTGAGCCCGTGCAGGCGTCGAACCCTTAATCCTCCCAGCGGGCGTCACGGCGGGTGATGCAGGCAGCCAGCAGGCTTTCCAGTGAGGCCTGCAGCTGCTCCATAAAGGGCGCGCATTCCTGCTCGGCGCTCAGCGCCTCGCCGATGGCCACGTCGGCATTGAACGGCACGATCATTGAGCCGCCCTTGGGCAGCGCACGGCCAAGCCCGTGCATGGCAATCGGCACCACCTGGGTGCCGGCGTGGCTGCGGGCCAGATGATAGATGCCCTTGCGCAGCGGCTGCAGTTCTTCTGCCTCGCCGCGGCTGCCTTCCGGAAACAGCAGCAGAATCTGGCCGTCGGCCAAGGCCTGTTGGCACTGTTCAAACACCTGCTCCTTGTCTACCTGCCCCTGCCGATCCAGCGGGATAATGCCGATTAGGTTGAGTGACAGCCAGGTGGTGAAGCGGTTGCGCAGGAAGTAGTCCGCCGCCGCCACCGGGCGCACGCGGTGCAGCTGGCCCAGCGGGTACAGCGCCATCAGCACCAGGGTATCCAGGTGGCTGTTGTGGTTGGCCGCAAGAATTGCCGGGCCGTGGCTGGGCAGGCGTTGCTTGTTGTAGATGTTCAGGCCAAGCAGCAGGTACACCACCGGCTTGACGATCAGCAGAAAGAACAGCTGTTTGGGCAGGCGCTTGAACAGGGACATGGCGACCTCAGTAGGTGGTGTAAACGAGGAAGTGGAAGAACAGCGGCGCGGTGTACATCAGACTGTCGATACGGTCGAGAATGCCGCCGTGGCCCGGGATCAGCTGGCTGGTGTCCTTGATACGCAGGTCGCGTTTGACCGCCGACACGGTCAGGTCGCCAATAAAGCCGGCCAGGCCGATCAATAGGCCTGCACCAAGGCCCAGCCACCAGGGCAGCGGCGTCAGCCAGGGCGCAAGCAGCGCGCCGAACAGGGTGGTGGTGGCCACGCCGCCGAGAAAGCCCGCCCAGGTCTTGTTCGGGCTGATGGCCGGCACAATCTTGCGGTTGCCGAACTTCTTGCCCCAGATGTACTGGGCAACGTCATTGAACTGGGTCAGGAACACCAGATAGATCACCAGGCCAACCCCGCCGCCGGCCGGGTTTTCTTCGGCCGGCAGCATCAGTAGGTAGGCAACGTGGCTGATGGCAAACACCGTGGTCATGGTGGCCCACTGGTAAGAGCCGACTGCGCGGATAAAGCCCTTGGTCTCGCCCAGCATCAACAGTCCAAAGGGGATCAGCAGGAACAGGTAGACCGGAATAAACACGATGAACATGCCATACCAGCCCATGCCGACCCAGTAGTATTGCAGCGGCACCGCCAGATACAGGGCGAGAATCAGGCGGCGGTCGGTAACGCGCACCGGCAGGATCGAGAAGAACTCACGCAGCGCAATAAAGCTCAGAATGGTGAAGAAGATCAGCGACGCGGTGGGGCCGATCATCAGCGCGGTGAACACCACGCCGACCATCACCCACCAGGAGTTGATGCGCTGTTTCAGCTCCAGATAGCCATCGGCGCTAAGGCGCGAGCGCAGCAGCAGCTGGGTGACGCTGGCGATGACCAGCATGACCACCACTACCAGCATCGCGCACAGGGTGTTGGGCGTCAGATCGAGCATGAAGGGCAGGCCGATATCCATTATTCAATCCCCCGGCGTTGCAGTCGCAGATAAGCGCCAACCAGGCGGCGCACAACCGTCAGGCCACTGCCGACGGCGATGATGATCAGGCTGATCCACAGGATCAGGCCCGGCTGGTGCCACAGCGGGTCGAATGCCGACAGCACGCAGGCACCGGTCAGCACCGCCATACGTTGCTGCTTGGCCAGTGGCCCGCGAAAGTCTGCTGGCAGGCCAAGCGAGACTCCCAGTACGCGCACGTAGGCGGTCATCACCGCTAGCAGTGCACCCAGCCAGGCTAGCCACTGGGCTGATTCAAAACCGGGTACGGCAAAGCCGCAGGCAACGATCAGCAGCGGGTCGGCGATGCGGTCGGGGACGTCGTTGAACAGCTCGCCGGCCGGCGTTTGTTTGCCGCCCTCCATCGCCACCATGCCGTCAAACAGGTTGCACAGCAGCCGCAGCTGGATGCACAGCGCCGCAATGATCAGCCAGATCGAGCGCTCACTGCCCAACTGCTGGCCCGAGCAGACCAGTGCGACGGCGCCGGCCAGGGCGAACAGCACGCTGAGCACGGAAATCTGGTTGGGTGTCACGCTGCGCTGACTGAGCCAGGCGGCAAAGCGGGTCATGATGCGCTGATCGCGAATCTTCAGGGGGCGGCGGTTGTCGGTCATGGGGCCTCGTTACAGAGCTGTTCGCGCTGCAGGCGCAGACACAGGAACAGACAGTAGATGAATGCCAGAGAGGTCGGCGGGACAATGGTCTGCCAGAGGGCGTGGGTCTGGTGCCAGCTGTGCACCAGATACAGAAGGGTGAAGCTGGCGCTGACGATGAGTACGGCTGGCAGCAGCAGGCGCGGGGCTCCTGCGGGCAGCCTATAGAACAGCGTCTTGGCGGCGATGGCCATGACCAGCGTCATCAAGGCGCTGGCGGTGCCCTGCAGCAGGCCAGCGATCAGGGCATGCTGCGGGTCGCTCGACCAGTTGGCCAGCAGCGCCCAGCCGCCCCACAGCACGAAGGCCAGCGCGGCGGCGAGCAAGCGCCCGCCCAGACTGTTGGCAAAGGAAGTGGTGGTTGGCTGCATGGACGTCCCTGTTGCGTCAGTGCGGCCCGCCAGCTTACGCCGGAAGTCTGTGCCTGGCGAGCCTGTCGCAAGCGCGCTGTGATGCGCATCAACTCGCCAGGCATGTAATCAGAGTGCGGGGGTGTTGCCGCAATCGGCGTCGTTCCAGCGGCTGACTTGCGAATGCTCCAGCTTCACCTCACCGTTGCTGGCTCCGGCGTTATCACCCATCAGACCGGCAGGCAGGGCGTAGCTGCCATTGCCGTTGAAGGTGGAGCGCATCTCGCGGCTGGATACAACCTGAACGCGGCCGCTGAGGTCGCCGGTGAAGCCGTCCGGGTCATTGCACTGTCCGGAGAACTGCAGGGCATCGCCGCTGACCTGCTCCACCTTGAGGTCGCAATTGGGCATATTCTCGCGGGCGTCTGCCAGCAGGGCGTCTGGGTCGGCCATGGTCTGAGCGGCCTCAGCGGTGATGCATTGGCGCTCGCCCACCTGGCCTTCGCTACCAAGCATCTCTTCGGCTAGGGCGCGCTGCTCCGGCGGCAGCGTCTTGAGCATGTTTTCGCGCATCTCGCGCATGCGAGCCTGCATGTCGATGCCGTTGATCAGGGTGGTGCTTTCGCTGATCCACAGGCCGGGCTCGGGCAGGGTGTCCAGGCTGGCAGCGTGGGTGGCGAGGGTGCTCAGGCTGAGTGAGCAAAACAGGGCAAGACGGGAGAGGTGCATACGACAGTCCTTGGTAGCGAGTGCAGGACTGTGACTATAGCGCTGTTGCCGGGGTTGTGCTGGGCGCAGGTGCGGGGATGCGAGGCGCTGCAACAAAAAACGGGGCCGAGGCCCCGTTTTCTGATCAAGCGCGGTTTAGCGTGCGCCGAGCAGCGCTGGCTTTTCCCGTTGCTTGCGGTTACCGCCACCGTTTGGCTTACGATTGCCGTTGCCGTTGCCGTTGCCGTTGTTTTGCTTGCGGGCAGCGGGTTTGCGCTCTTCCGGGGCCTCAATACGGTTGCCCAGCGCCTGACGGCGGCGCTCGAGGGTGACGGCATCTTCCGGTTCATGGATGCCTGGCATTACCCGCGGCTGGCTGGCGGCACGTTGGCGCTGCTGGTGCGGGCGCTGCTCGCCACGTTGGCGCTCGTTACGGCGCTGGCCACGCTGCTGGCCATTGCCATTGCCATTGCCATTGCCATTGCCGCCGTTGCCGTTTTTCTGGGCGGATTGGCCGTTACCGGCACGCTTGCCCTGCTGGCCCTGGCCGCGGTTGTTGCGTTGCTGGCCGCCGCGACCATTTTGCTCGCGTGGACGCTCCGGGCGGTCGTTGTTCAGCTCTGCTTGGGCCGGCGGCTCAAAGCCGTCCAGGCTGCCTTCGTCGATACGCTGCTTGGTCATGCGCTCGATGGCGCGCAGCAGCTTCTCTTCGTCGGGGCTGACCAGTGAAACGGCTTCGCCGCTGCGTCCGGCGCGGCCGGTACGACCGATACGGTGGACGTAGTCCTCCGAGACGTTGGGCAGCTCGAAGTTGATCACGTGGGGCAGTTGGTCAATATCCAGGCCACGGGCAGCGATGTCGGTAGCGACCAGAATGCGCAGGCTGTTGGCCTTGAAGTCGGCCAGTGCCTTGGTGCGCGCGCTCTGGCTCTTGTTGCCGTGAATCGCTGCAGCCGGCAGACCGTTCTTGACCAGGTACTCGGCCAGGCGGTTGGCGCCGTGCTTGGTACGGGTGAATATCAGCACCTGCTCCCACGCGCCCTGGGTGACCAGGTGCGCAACCAGTGCACGTTTGTGACCGGCGGCAACGCGGTAAACCTTCTGGTTGATGCGCTCGACCGTGGTGTTCGGCGGGGTGACTTCGATGCGGGCCGGGTTGTCGAGCAGCTTGTTTGCCAGATCGACAATGTCCTTGGAGAAGGTGGCCGAGAACAGCAGGTTCTGGCGCTTGGCTGGCAGCTTGGCGATGACCTTTTTGACGTCATGGACAAAGCCCATGTCGAGCATGCGGTCGGCTTCGTCGAGTACCAGGATCTCGACCTGCGAGAGGTCGACAGCCTTTTGGCCGACCAGATCCAGCAGGCGGCCAGGGCAGGCGACCAGGATATCCAGGCCGGGTGCGATGGCTTTCATCTGCGGGTTGGCGCCAACGCCGCCAAAGATGCATGCGGATTTCAGCGGCAGTTCGGTGGCGTAGGCGCGGATGCTGTCGTGCACCTGGGCGGCCAGTTCGCGGGTCGGGGTCAGGACCAGTACGCGCACCTGCTTGGGTTTGGCGCGGTGGCCGTCGGACTCGCCGTTGGGGAACAGGCGTTCGATTACCGGTAGGGCAAAGCCGGCGGTTTTGCCGGTGCCGGTCTGGGCGGCAACCATCAGGTCGCGGCCTTCGAGAACCGCCGGCACTGCTTGCTGCTGAACCGGCGTGGGTGTGGTGTAACCAGTGGCCGCCACCGCGCGTACCAGCGCGTCGGACAGCCCCAGAGAGGCAAAGGACATGAGCAATCCTGTTGGGCCGAGGCCCGTTGATGTAATCAAGAGAATATCGTCAGGCACAAATCGCCACGCTGTGGACTAGGGGCGATTCCGTTCAGGCCTGCCGAAAGAGGTATACGGCATCCGAACGCGGGATTGACGGGAGCCCGGAGTATAGCAGAGCTGTACGGGGAGTCTGCAAGCAGCGCGGCCGCGTTAAAGACCGTAGGTTCTCAGGATTTGCTGGTAGTTGGCTGTTTGCTTGAAGGCGCGCAGGGCGTCAGCAAAGCGGTTGGCCAGATCGGCCAATTCCGGGCGGCGGGCGAAGGCCAGGTAAACCGGTCCGCCGCTCAAAGGCTCTGTGTGATGGGTGATGTCGCTAATCCCCATCAGCTTTAGGGTATAGCGTCCCACGCTGCGGTTGATCAGCGCCATGTCGATGCGGCCCCGCTGTAGCATCAGCAGGCAGGCTTCAATGGACGGGCAGGGCTCGCGGCTCAGGTAGTCCGCCTCCAAGAAGGCCTGATTGCCGTAACTGTAACCCGCTGACACGCCAATGCGTCGTCCGCGCAGGTCGTCCAGCTTGGTAAATGGAAAGGGCTGGCTGCTGCGATAGAACAGCACTGATTCGCTGGTCGACAGCGGTTCGTCAGGGTAGTGGTACTGGGTCTGGCGTTCAGGGTTGATGCCAATGTCGAGGATGGCGTCGGCGTGGCCGGCAAGCACGTCGTGCTGGGCGCGCTTCCAAGGCATCAGGCGCCACTCGGGCTGGTAGCCAAGGCCTGACAGGAGTTGCTGGCTGACCTCATAGTCGGCGCCGCGCAGCTGGCCGTCCTGCAGGAAGACGTAGGGCGGCCAGGGTTCGGTGACAACAGTGATAGGCTCTGCTCGCAGTCCGCCGGTAAACAGGGCGAGGGCGAGCAGTAGCGGAGCAGTCGGCTTCATAGGGCCAGTCTAGAGCGTCTTCAGGTTGCTTCACAAGCGCTTGGCCCGGGCCAGAAGGCGCTTTGCCCTGCTTGCCTTGAGTGCCGCAGTTGCCGGCGTCACCCAAGGCTGGCGTGCCTAGGATTAGCCGCGCAGGTTACGCAGCACCGCGACGGTAGGCTCGGCCTGGTTCAGAGTGTAAAAGTGCAGACCCGGCGCGCCGCCCTCGATCAGGCGCTCGCACAGCTGGCTGATTACCTCGGTCCCGAACGCCTTGATGCTGTCGCTATCGTCACCGTAGGCCTCCAGCTGCTTGCGAATCCAGCGCGGAATCTCGGCGCCGCAGGCGTCGGAGAAGCGCGCCAGCTTGCTGTAGTTGGTGATCGGCATGATGCCCGGGATGATCGGGATATCAACGCCGGCCTGGCGCACGCGGTCGACAAAGTGGAAGTAGCAGTCGGCGTTGAAGAAGTACTGGGTGATGGCGCTGTCGGCACCGGCCTGGGCTTTGCGGATGAAGTTTTTCAGGTCGGTCTCAAAGTTCGGCGCCTGCGGATGGGATTCCGGGTAGGCGGCGACTTCCAGCTTGAAGTGATCGCCGGTCTCGGCGCGAATGAACTCCACCAGCTCATTGGCGTAGCGCAGCTCGCCACTGGCGTGCCCCATACCGGAGGGCAGATCGCCACGCAGGGCGACAATGCGCTGGATGCCTTGGGCGCGGTAGTCGTTCAGCAGGGTGCGCAGATCCTCGCGCGAGTCACCCACACAGGACAGGTGCGGCGCTGCCGGCACGCCAACCTCGTTGTTCAGCTGCAGCACGGTACGGCGCGTGCCGTCACGGGTCGAGCCACCGGCACCGTAAGTGACGGAAAAGAACTCGGGCTGCTCATCGGCCAGCACATTGGCTACCGCAACCAGCTTGGCCTGGCCTGCTTCGGTCTTCGGCGGGAAGAACTCGAAGTTGATGGGAATGTTTCTGTTGGTCATCGCAGATGGTCACTCAAACGTGTTGTAAAAGCGGCTGGAAGCCTGAAGCTGAAAGCTTGAAGTAGTCCCGGGTGTTGGGCGAGAGCTGTTTCTGCTGCAGCTCTCGCTTGTCGGGGCTTGCTCCTGACTCAATCTGATTAAGCTTCCAGCTTCCAGCTTCCAGCTTCCAGCTTCCAGCTTCCAGCTTCCAGCTATTAGTACCGATAGCTCTCAGGCTTGAACGGGCCTTCGACGGTGACGCCGATGTAGTCGGCCTGGGTCTTGGTCAGCTGGGTGACAACGCCACCGAAACCCTTGACCATTTCCAGGGCGACTTCTTCGTCCAGCTTCTTCGGCAGCACTTCAACGGTCAGTGCAGCGGCTTTGCCCTCGGCAGACTGATCGGCAAACTTGCGCTCGAACAGGTGGATCTGCGCCAGTACCTGGTTGGCGAAGGAGCCGTCCATGATGCGTGAGGGGTGGCCGGTGGCGTTACCCAGGTTCACCAGGCGGCCTTCGGCCAGCAGGATCAGGTAGTCGTCGTTGCTGGCGTCGATGGTTTTGCCGGTGCGGTGAATCTTGTGCACTTGCGGCTTGACCTCTTCCCAGCCCCAGTTGGCGCGCATGAAGGCGGTGTCGATCTCGTTGTCGAAGTGACCGATGTTGCAGACCACTGCGCGCTTTTTCAGTGCTTTGAGCATGCCGGCGTCACAGACGTTGGCGTTACCGGTGGTGGTGACGATCAGGTCGATCTTGCCCAGCAGGGCGGTGTCGATGCAGGCGTCGGTGCCGTCATTGATGCCGTTCAGGTACGGGGAAACCAGCTCGAAGCCGTCCATGCAGGCCTGCATGGCGCAAATCGGGTCGATCTCGGAGACCTTGACGATCATGCCTTCCTGACGCAGCGACTGCGCGGAGCCCTTGCCCACGTCGCCGTAACCGACAACCAGCGCTTGCTTGCCGGACAGCAGGTGGTCGGTGCCGCGCTTGATGGCATCGTTCAGGCTGTGACGGCAGCCGTACTTGTTGTCGTTCTTGCTCTTGGTGACCGAGTCGTTGACGTTGATCGCCGGGACTTTCAGGGTGCCGGCCTTGAGCATGTCCAGCAGGCGGTGTACGCCGGTGGTGGTTTCTTCGGTGATGCCGTGGATCTTGTCCAGCATGGCCGGGTATTTCTTGTGCAGGATTTCGGTCAGGTCACCGCCGTCGTCCAGCACCATGTTGGCGTCCCACGGCTGGCCGTCTTTGAGAATGGTCTGCTCGATGCACCACTCGTACTCTTCTTCGGTCTCGCCTTTCCAGGCAAATACCGGGATACCGGCAGCGGCGATGGCAGCGGCAGCCTGATCCTGGGTAGAGAAGATGTTGCAGGAAGACCAGCGTACTTCGGCGCCCAGTGCAGTCAGGGTTTCGATCAGCACGGCGGTCTGGATGGTCATGTGGATGCAGCCCAGAATCTTGGCACCCTTGAGCGGCTGCTCGCCGGCGTACTTGCGACGCAGGCCCATCAGTGCGGGCATTTCCGACTCGGCGATGATGACTTCGCGGCGGCCCCAGTCGGCCAGGCTGATGTCAGCGACCTTGTAGTCGGTGAAAGCGTTGTTGATCACGGCACTCATCTGATTTCTCCATTCGTGGTTGCGAATGGGCGCGGTTAAATGTCGCATGCCTCGGACGAGCCTGGCAGTGGCTGGAGCCCCTGCTGCAGCGCCCCTCGTCCGGGGCTGAAGTTACCCGGCCTGTGCTCTCCTCACGGGAGACGCCTTGGCCGGAATCGGTTCAGAGGCGATACTGTCGCCCCTCCTGTATGTCGTCTGGATGAAACATGACCTCTGTTCCATACCGAAAATTCGTTGTTGCCCTGTTGCTCGGCGCGGCCTTGGCCGGCTGTAGCAACGAGCCTGACCCCAATTCGCACGAAGGCAAACGTCAGGCGCTGTTCAAGCAGATGCTGCGCCAGACCGAGCCAATGGCCGGCATGCTGACCGGCCGCGTTACGCCCAGCATGGGCGAATTCATGAGCAAGGCCGATACCCTGGCCGAGCTTGCTGACCAGCCCTGGCAGCACTTCCCTACACCGGGCGATGACCCGGAGCCGAACCGCACCAAAGACACCGTGTGGTCCGATCCTGAAGGCTTTGCCCTGGCCATCGATGACTTTAAGACCAAGGTCGCCGAGCTGCATGCCGTTACTTCTATCGGCATCAAATCCCTGGACCAGGCAGCCGATGAGCTGCGCGCGGTGCAGGCGTCCTGCAAGAGCTGTCATGACAGCTATCGCCAGTAACCCCGGCTGGAAGCCTTAAGCTGGAAGCTTGAAGCCGTCCCAGGTGTTGGTGAGAGCTGTTATTAGCCCAGCTCTCGCTTGACGGGCTTGCATCTGACTCATGCTGATCCAGCTTCCAGCCTGCCGCTACGCCCTCAGGCGTCCGCGCGCAGCGCGTCGGCCTTGTCCGTTTTCTCCCACGGGAAGGCGGTGAAGGTGTCGCCCTTGACCGTCATCTCGAACGGGTTGCGGCCGAAGTGGCCGTAGGCGGCGGTGGCGCGGTACATCGGGTGCAGCAGGTCGAGCATGCGGGTGATCGCATACGGACGCAGGTCGAAGTGCTGACGGACCAGCTGGATGATCTTTTCGTCGCTGATCTTGCCAGTGCCGAAGGTGTTGATCGATACCGAAGTCGGCTGCGCCACACCGATGGCGTAGGACACCTGAATTTCGCACTTGTCGGCCAGGCCGGCAGCCACAATGTTCTTGGCCACGTAGCGGCCGGCGTAGGCGGCGCTGCGGTCAACCTTGGACGGATCCTTGCCGGAGAACGCGCCGCCGCCGTGGCGAGCCATGCCGCCGTAAGTGTCGACGATGATCTTGCGACCGGTCAGGCCGCAGTCGCCCACCGGGCCGCCAATGACGAACTTGCCGGTCGGGTTGATGTGGTACTGGGTGTCTGCGTGCAGCAGCTCGGCCGGGATCACCTGTTTGACGATCTCTTCCATCACCGCTTCGCGCAGGTCCGCCTGGCTGATGTCCGGGTTGTGCTGGGTCGACAGCACGATGGCGTCAATGCCGGTGACGATGCCGTTCTCGTAGCGACAGGTAACCTGCGATTTGGCGTCCGGGCGCAGCCAGGCGAGGGTGCCGTTCTTGCGGGCTTCGGCCTGACGCTCGACCAGGCGGTGAGCGAAGGTGATCGGCGCCGGCATCAGCACGTCGGTTTCGTTGCTGGCGTAGCCGAACATCAGGCCCTGGTCGCCGGCGCCCTGATCTTCCGGCTTCTGACGGTCAACGCCCTGGGCGATGTCTGGCGACTGCTTGCCGATGATGTTGATCACGCCGCAGGTGTCGGCGTCGTAGCCGACCTCGGAGGAGGTGTAGCCGATGTCCTTGATGACGCTGCGTACCAGGTCTTCCAGGTCGACCCAGGCGCTGGTGGTGATTTCACCGCCGACGATTGCTACACCGGTCTTGACCATGGTTTCGCAGGCCACGCGGGCGAACTTGTCTTCAGCCAGAATGGCGTCCAGCACCGCATCGGAGATCTGGTCTGCCAGCTTGTCCGGGTGGCCTTCGGACACGGATTCAGAGGTGAAAATCGAATAATCGCTCATGGGTCTTTCCTGTCCTCGGGAGAAAGAGAATCGGGTTTGGCCAGCTGCAGCAGTTGCAGCTGAAAGCCGTTACGCAGGCCGATGTACTGGCTGTTGCCCGGACGCAGTCCGGCAGCCTCGGCCCAGCGCGCAATATCGTCCTGATCAAAGCCTAGCCACAGGTCGCCGCAACTGTCGCGCACCCAGCTCTGGTCGTGGCTGCACAGTTCGGTCAGCACCAGGCTGCCGCCGGGCTTGAGTAGCGCGGCAAAACGCTTGAGTGCGTCGGCGGGTGCCGGCATGTGGTGCAGCACCATATTGCAGAC
>DBHE01000138.1 GCA_002296055.1 Pseudomonadaceae bacterium UBA836 | reverse complement strand
GGCGAGCGCTCAAGCATGCATCTGACTGCGTTGCGCTGCTTGCCAATAGAACCACTATTGGCCGCACATCGCGCCTTGCATCTGCACGCTTGAGCACTCGCAGAGTGCGTGTGGAATTAATCAGTGCTTCCCTAGCGCCGATTGAACCGTTCAACCAAATTCACCTGATGCTGCGCGGTGCCGGCCAGCTCGCCGCTTAGCTCGGCGCTGCGGCGCGCCTCGTCAGCGGTGCCATCGGCCAGGTCTGCGATGTTGGTGACGTTGCGGCTGATTTCCTCCGCCACACTGCTTTGCTGCTCGGCGGCGCTGGCGATCTGGCCTGCCATCTCGTTGACCTGTTCGATAGCCTGGCGAATCCCGTCCAATGCGTCGTCAACCTCAATCACCCGGCTAACCCCTTGCTCGGCCTGCTCGCTGCCCGAGCGCATGCTGTCGACCGTGCTTTGTGCAGCGTGCTGCAGGTTGGCAATCAGGTTGTGTATCTGCTCGGTGGAGTCGGCGGTGCGACTTGCTAGAGCGCGTACCTCATCAGCAACCACGGCAAACCCCCGGCCTTGCTCGCCAGCCCGTGCGGCTTCAATAGCGGCGTTTAGGGCCAGCAGATTGGTTTGTTCGGCGATGCCTTTGATGACATCCACCACACTGCCAATTTCGCGCGCATCGCTGGCCAGCTGATTGGTGACGGTGCTCGCGGAGTCGACTGCGCCTGACAGGCTTTCAATTGCCCGGCGGGCATGGCTTGCAAGCTGCTTGCCGTGAATCGCCAGGTCAGCCGCTTCGTGGGTCGCCTGCGCTGCGCTCTGCACGTTGCCGGACACCTGCAACGTAGCGGCCGCCATCTCGTTGATGGCGGTGGCAACCTGGTCGGTCTCTGCCCGCTGGCGGGCCAGGCGGTCGCTGCTGTGACTGGCGATAGTGCTGGCTTCGCCGGCCTGCACGCGCAGCTGTTCTGCGCTGTCACCCAGGCGCGTCAGACAGGTCTGCAGGCGAGCCTGCTGACTGTGAATGGCCATTTCAATTTGCCCCAGGGCGCCGTGAAAGGGCGTGTACATCTGCGCTAGCAACGGGTCGCTGATAGTGCTGTCGGCGGCATTGATGATGCGACTCAGCCGCTGATCCAGCAGCGCCTTGAGGCCAAGGCCTGCGGGAATGCCCAGAGCCGCCCCAAGGGCAATGCCAGGCAGACCCAGCAGGGCGCCTGCGGCCCCGCCAATGGCCAGCATAAGCGCGCTGGGGGCCACGTGCAGGGCGATGCCGGTCCAGTCACGCTGCAGCGCTGAACGGCCACGATTGAGGCGTTGATACAGCGCCTCTGCGCGCGCCACCTGGCCGGGCGTGGTTTTGACCCGTACCGACTCGTACCCCTGCACCTGGCCGCCGTCGTAAATCGGCGTGACAAAGGCGTTCACCCAATAGTGGTCGCCGTTCTTGCAACGATTTTTGACGATGCCCATCCATGCTCGGCCGCGCTTGAGGTCGTTCCACATATGCGCAAACACCGCAGAGGGGGTGTCCGGGTGCCGCACCAGGTTGTGCGGACTGCCGATCAGCTCATCGCGGGTAAAACCGCTAACCTCCACAAAAGCGTCATTGCAGTAGGTGATGATCCCCTTGAGGTTGGTCGTGGAGATCAGCCGCTGGGTCTCGGGGAAGGTGCGTTCGCGTTGGGTGACGGGCTGGTTGTTGCGCATGGTTTGACTCTTAGCTGGTTGGCGTTCGGCGGTGCAAGTGGGGCGACTTGGCTATGCTGTCAGAGTAGGGCGAACACAGTGTTGCCGCCTATCGCATGAACGTTCTTGTCGCAGGATGGTCCTCCGAACAGGGAGCGCAGAAAAAAGCTCTCGGCACGAACGGCACTTATCAAGGGTAAATCCTTGTTATTGGGTTGTAAGTCAGCTCCGCCACGGCGGGATGACAAGATGCAGCCAGTGCCTTTAAGCCCCAGGACCATTTGCACGTGCTGGCACCGCACCATTATAGCAACCAGAATCGCGGCCAGCGTCAGACTTAAGGAGAGGAAGATGTCCGTGATTGACAGCCTGAATTCCCGCGCGCAGCTCAGCGTAGGCGAACAGACCTACCACTACCATTCATTGCAGCAGGCGGCCGAGCAGTTGCCGGACATTCGCCGCCTGCCCAAGTCGCTCAAGGTGCTGCTGGAAAACCTGCTGCGCAATGAAGACGGCGAAACCGTTGGGCTTGAGGACATCAAGGCGATGGCGGCCTGGCTGAAGGAGCGCCGCTCTGATCGCGAGATTCAGTATCGTCCGGCCCGCGTTCTGATGCAGGATTTTACCGGCGTGCCGGCGGTGGTTGATCTGGCCGCGATGCGTGATGCGGTGGCCCGCGCGAATGGCGATCCGGAGCAGATCAACCCGCTCTCGCCGGTTGATCTGGTGATTGACCACTCGGTGATGGTTGACCGCTTTGCCAGCGATGAAGCCTTTGCGCAGAACGTTGAAATCGAGATGCAGCGCAACGGTGAGCGTTACGAGTTTTTGCGTTGGGGGCAGAAAGCCTTCAACAACTTCCGCGTGGTGCCGCCGGGCACCGGTATCTGCCACCAGGTCAACCTGGAGTATCTGGCGCAGACCGTGTGGGCGGCCGAGGTTAACGGCGAGCAGTGGGCCTGGCCCGACACGCTGGTAGGCACCGACTCGCACACCACCATGATCAACGGCTTGGGGGTGCTGGGCTGGGGCGTGGGTGGCATTGAAGCCGAGGCCGCCATGCTGGGGCAACCGGTGTCGATGCTGATCCCCGAGGTGATCGGCTTTAAGCTGACCGGCCGGCTGCGTGAAGGTATTACTGCCACCGACCTGGTGCTGACCGTGACCCAGATGTTGCGCGCCAAGGGCGTGGTCGGCAAGTTCGTCGAATTTTATGGTGATGGTCTGGCGGATCTGCCGCTGGCCGACCGCGCCACCATCGCCAACATGGCGCCTGAATACGGCGCGACCTGCGGCTTCTTCCCGGTGGATGATGAAACGCTGCGCTACATGCGCCTGAGTGGCCGCCCGGATGAGGTGGTTGCTCGCGTTGAGGCTTACTGCAAGGCGCAGGGCCTGTGGCGTGAGCCGGGTGACGAGCCGGAATTTACCGATACTCTGCACCTGGACATGGGCGAGGTTGAGGCCAGCCTGGCTGGACCGCGCCGCCCGCAGGACCGCGTTGCGCTGCCGGATGTGCCGGCGGCCTTTGAAGAGCTGCTGGCATTGCAGATGACCCCCGCCGACAACGAACAGGCTCGCCTTGAAGGCGAGGGCGGTGGCGGCACCGCGGTGGGCGGCCCCAACGCGCAGGCATCTATCGTAGTGGATGGCGAAGAGCACGTGCTGGATCACGGCGCGGTGGTTATCGCCGCCATTACCTCCTGTACCAATACCTCCAACCCCAGTGTGATGATGGCGGCTGGCTTGCTGGCCAAAAACGCCGTTGAACGCGGGCTGATGCGCAAGCCCTGGGTCAAGTCTTCGCTGGCACCTGGCTCCAAGGTGGTAACCGATTATCTGGAGAAGGCCGGCCTGACCGACAGTCTGGACAAGCTGGGCTTCAACCTGGTGGGTTACGGCTGCACTACCTGTATCGGCAACTCCGGGCCGCTGCCCGATGAGGTGTCCAAGGTGGTCAGCGAGCACGACCTGGCCGTATCGGCGGTGCTTTCGGGTAACCGTAACTTTGAAGGCCGCGTGCATCCGCAGGTCAAGGCCAACTGGCTGGCGTCGCCGCCGTTGGTGGTGGCCTACGCGCTGGCTGGCAATACGCGTATCAACCTGCGCGAGGAGCCGCTGGGGCTGGATGCCGACAACCGTCCGGTATTTCTCAAGGACATCTGGCCGAGCAATCAGGACATCGCTGATGCCGTCGCGCTGGTTGAGGACGACATG
>DBHE01000137.1 GCA_002296055.1 Pseudomonadaceae bacterium UBA836 | reverse complement strand
TGATTGGTAACGCCAACGATCTGGAGCTGGACAGCAACGGTCGCTTTGTTATTCCGCCGCTGCTGCGTGAGCACGCCGGGCTGGACAAGAAAGTCATGCTGGTCGGGCAAATCAATAAATTCGAGCTCTGGAGTGAAGAAGCCTGGACGGCTACCACCAGTGCCTATCTGGACGAATCGCAGGAACCCGGTGAACTGCCGGAACAACTGCATTCGCTGAGTCTATGAGCGCCGCTACCGGTTATTCACATATCAGCGTACTGCTGAACGAGGCGCTTGATGGTTTGGCTATTCAAGCTGACGGCCTTTATATCGACGGAACTTTCGGGCGCGGCGGGCATAGCCGCGCGCTGCTTGCGCAGCTCGGGCCGGAGGGCAGGCTCATCGCCTTCGATAAAGATCCGGAGGCCATTCGGGTTGGCGACCAGCTAGCGGCCGAAGACGGCCGCTTTGTCGTTGTACAGCGCACCTTTGCCGAGATGGCCGACGAGCTTCGCGCGCGCGGTCTGGCCGGGCAAGTTCAGGGCGTTCTGCTGGATCTGGGCGTGTCGTCGCCGCAGCTCGATGATCCGACGCGCGGCTTCAGTTTTCTCAATGACGGCCCGCTGGATATGCGCATGAACCCCTCCGCCGGCCAGAGCGCCGCCGACTGGATCAACAGCGCCAGTGAGTCCGACATTGCCACTGTGCTTAAAGAGTACGGTGAAGAGCGTTTTGCCAAGCGTATGGCGCGCGCCGTTGTCGCTCGCCGCGCTGAGCAGCCGTTTACCCGCACCGCTGACCTTGCTGCGGTCATCAAGGAAGCTAACCCCGCGTGGGAGAAGGGTAAGCACCCGGCCACCCGCGCGTTTCAAGGTATTCGTATCTTTATTAACCGCGAGCTGGACGATTTGGCTGACGGCCTGCGTGCGGCGCTTGATGTGCTGGCACCTGGCGGCCGGCTGGCGGTGATCAGCTTTCACTCGCTCGAAGACCGCATGGTCAAGCAGTACATGCGTCGTGAAGCCAAGGGTGCGCCGATTCCGCGCGACTTGCCCATTCGCGATATCGACATCCCGGTATCCATCAACCTGGTGGGCAAGGCGATCAAGCCGAGCGCCGCTGAGGTGGATGCCAACCCCCGTGCTCGCAGCGCCGTGCTGCGCGTAGCGGAGAAACGTTGATGACCGCCCCGGCGCCGCAATCTCGCCGTTCCGGCCTGCCAACTGGCAGCGGCTGGCTGTTGCTGGTCGCTGTGCTGGTGATTGTCAGCGCGCTGGCTGTTTCTTTCAGTGCGCATTGGAGTCGCCAGTTGCTGAACGAGCTGGCTACGGAAATGGATGTGCGCGAGAAGGCGCAGGCTGAGTGGGGGCGACTGGTGCTGGAGCAAAGCACCTGGACCGCGTATAGCCGCATCGAACGTATCGCTACCGATCAGCTCGGCATGAAGGTGCCGGAGCCGAGCGATGTGATTTTGGTGCAGCCATGAAAAAGTTTGCCTTCAAAGCCAACGGCAGCCTTTATCCCTGGCGTTTTCGCCTGGTGATCGGTGTTCTGGGTCTGTGCTGCGTGGCAGTGGCCTGGCGCATTACCGAGCTGCACGTATTGGATGAGGGTTTTCTCAAGAGCCAAGGCGACAAGCGCAGTGTGCGTCATGTGCCGATCCCTGCTCACCGTGGACAGATCACCGATCGCAATGGCGAGCCGCTGGCAATCAGCACGCCGGTGCTGACCATTTGGGCCAACCCGTCGCAGCTGATCGATCAGCAGTCGCACTGGCCGGCGCTGGCCGCCGCGCTGGGAACCGACCTGTCCACCTTCAGCGAGCGCCTCAAGGCCAATGCCGACAAGGAATTCATCTACCTGCGTCGTCGCATGACACCGGCAGACGGCGAGGCCGTGATGGCGCTGGATGTGCACGGCGTTTACAGCATCGAAGAATACCGCCGCTTCTACCCTGCCGGTGAGGTTGCAGCGCATCTGGTTGGTTTTACCAACGTGGATGAGCAGGGGCAGGAAGGTCTCGAACTGGCCTACGATCAATGGCTGCAGGGCGTGCCGGGCAAACGGCAGGTGCTGCAGGATCGCCGTGGCCGTCTGATCAAGGATGTGCAGGTGGTCAGCAACGCCCGGCCGGGCAACGACCTGCGCCTGTCCATCGATCTGCGCCTGCAGTATCTGGCCCACCGCGAACTGCGTGAGGGCATGCAGGAGTTTGGCGCCAAGGCCGGCTCGGTGGTGATTCTGGATGTGAAGACCGGCGAAGTGCTGGCCATGGTCAACCACCCGTCTTACAACCCGAATAACCGCTCTAACCTGCAGCCCAGCATGATGCGTAACCGCGCCATGATTGACGTGTTTGAGCCGGGCTCGACCATGAAGCCCATTTCCATGACGGCGGCGTTGGCCACCGGGCGCTGGAAACCGAGCGATCAGGTCAATGTCTATCCCGGTACCCTGCGCATTGGTCAGTACACCATTCGCGACGTGTCGCGCGCCCCGGGCGGCGTGCTGGATCTGGGCGGCATTCTGCTCAAGTCCAGTAACGTTGGTATGAGTAAGGTGGCATTGGACATCGGTGGTGAGGCAGTACATGACGCCATGCAGGCGGTCGGGCTGGGTGAGTACACCGGCGTCGGCTTCCCGGGTGAGGGCGTTGGCAAGCTACCGACCTACCGCACATGGCGCTCTGCAGAGACCGCAGCGTTGTCTTACGGCTACGGCCTCTCGGTCACTGCCGTGCAACTGGCGCAGGCGTACGCCATTCTGGCCAATGACGGTCGCAAGGTGCCGATGTCTCTGCTGCAGGTCAATGAGCAGCCTGCCGGTGAGCAAGTATTGCCGGAAGACGCTACCCGTCTGGTGCAAACCATGCTGCAGAATGTGATTGAGGCGGAAGGCGGCACCTTCCGTGCGCGGGTGCCCGGCTACCATGTTTCCGGCAAGAGTGGCACGGCGCGTAAGGCCAGCACCTCTAATAAAGGTTATCGCGAAGACTCCTATCGCTCTCTGTTTGCCGGCTTCGGGCCGAGCACCGATCCGCGTATCGCGATCGCTGTGGTGATCGACGAGCCAAGCGAAGGCGGCTACTACGGCGGCCTGGTTGCGGCGCCGGTGTTTGGCGGCCTGATGTCCAACGTACTGCGACTGATGAACATTGCTCCGGACAACCTGGCCGGGCTGCAGCAGGTTGAGCTGCCAGCGCCACCGGCTGAAGGGGGGCGCGGATGAAACTGTCTCAATTGCTCCCTGATCTGACTCAGGCCGATATCGAGATTCAGGGCCTGGCTCTGGACAGCCGCCGCGTAAAGGCCGGTGATCTGTTTCTTGCCTGCGCAGGTCGCCAGCACGACGGCCGCCGCCACATCGAGCAGGCTGTTGCTGCGGGCGCGGTTGCGGTTGCCTTTGAACCGGACGGTTTCAGTGCCCCAGCGCTGGCTGTGCCGATGCTTGCGGTCAGCGGCCTGCATCAGCAGCTGTCGGCATTGGCCGACCGTTTTTACGGTCAGCCCAGTGCTGCACTGCAGGTGGTGGGTATTACCGGCACCAACGGCAAAACCAGTGTCAGCCAGATGCTGGCCCAGGCGCTGAATCAGTTGGGTTCGCGCTGCGGCGTGATCGGTACCCTGGGTAGCGGTTTCCCCGATGCACTGGTCGATCATGGCATGACCACCCCCGATGCCCTTGCCGTGCAGCGCCAGTTGGCCAGCCTGCAGGCAGAGGGCGCGCGTCAGGTCGCCATGGAGGTGTCGTCCCACGCGCTGGATCAGCAGCGGGTTGCGGCCGTGCGCTTTGCGGTTGGCGTGTTCACCAACCTCAGCCGCGACCATCTGGACTACCACGGCAGCATGCAGGCCTACGGCGAAGCCAAGGCCGAGCTGTTCAAGCGCCCGCTCAGTGCGGCGGTAATTAATCTGGATGACAGTTTCGGCCGGGAGCTTGCCGGCCGCTGCGCGTGTCCGGTGATGGGCTTCAGCCTGCATGACAGCAGTGCGGCGCTGTACTGCACCGATGTGCAGTGCGACAGCCTGGGGCTGAGTGCCCGTCTGTTCATTCAGGGCAAAGAATTCAACCTGCGCAGTCCGTTGCTCGGTCGCTTCAACCTCAGCAACCTGCTCGCGGTGCTCGGTAGTCTGCTGGCGCTTGGCATTGAGGCAGACGCCGCGCTGGCACAGGTCGCTTCACTGCTGCCGCCAGCAGGGCGCATGCAGCGTCTGGGCGGCGGCACATTGCCTCTGGTGGTAGTGGATTACGCGCATACCCCGGATGCGCTGGAAAAGGCGCTGGTGGCTCTGCACGAGCACGCGGCCGGCCGCGTGATCTGCGTATTCGGCTGCGGCGGCGATCGCGACAACGGCAAACGGCCGTTGATGGCGCGCATTGCCGAGCAGCATGCAACGAAAGTGGTAGTGACCGATGACAATCCTCGCACCGAGGCGTCGGCACAGATCATTGAACAAGTTTGTCAGGGTGCGGAACACCCGCAGGCGTTGACCGTCATACCCAACCGTGCACAGGCAATCGCTCAGACGATTGCGGCGGCACAGACCGGCGATGTCATTCTGCTCGCCGGCAAGGGTCATGAGAATTACCAGGAGATCGACGGCGTGCGTCACCCCTTCAGCGATATTCAACAAGCCGGTCAGGCTCTGCAGCAGTGGGAGGCCAGCCATGCTTGAAGCGCTGCGCCTGAGCGACCTGCTGAAACCCCTGATGGCGACCCTCAACGGGGTCGATACCCATTTTGATAGCGTCAGTATCGATGCTCGCACCATCCAGTCCGGCGGTCTGTTTGTTGCCTTGGCTGGCAGCCGCAGTAACGGCCATGACTTTGTCGCCCAGGCCCGTGAAAACGGTGCAGCGGCAGCCATGGTCGAGTACTTGGTAGATGATCCGCTGCCACAGCTGCTGGTGCATGACTGCCAGCTCGCGCTGGGCAACCTGGCGGCTCTGGTGCGCAAGCAGTTTGACGGCACGGTAATCGGCATTACCGGCTCCAGTGGCAAAACCACGGTCAAGGAAATGCTGGCTGCGATTCTGCGCGAATGCGGCCCGGTGCTGGCCACGCGCGGCAACCTGAACAACGAGCTGGGTGTTCCGCTGACGCTGCTGCAGCTGACTGCTGAGCACCGCTTTGCGGTGATCGAGATGGGCGCCGCTCAGGTGGGCGACATCAATTACAGCATGGGTCTGGTCAAGCCGCAGATCAGCGTGCTGACCAACGCCGAGATGGCGCACGTTGGCCGCTTCGGCAGCCCCGAGAGCATTGCCAAGGCCAAGGGCGAAATTGTTTCTGCGCTGCCGGCCGGTGGTCATGCGGTACTGAACCTGGATAGCCCCTGGTTTGAACAGTGGTATCAGCTACTCGGCAGCCGGCGCACTGCCAGTTCCTTCAGTCTGAAGAACCCGACTGCACAGCTGCGCGCTGAGGCGCTTGAGCTGGACGAGCAGGGACGCCCGCACTTCAACCTGATCACGCCCGAGGGTGGGGTGGCGGTGCGGTTGCAGCTGCGCGGCATGCACAACGTTGCCAATGCGCTGGCCGCTGCCGGGGCTGCTCTGCAGGCGGGCGCCGACCTGACTGCCATCGCCACCGGGCTTGGTGCTTTGGCACCTGTCGATGGTCGTGGTAACTGGTCCGCCGGGCTGGGTGGCGCGCAGATCATCGATGACGCCTACAACGCCAATCCCGCATCGGTTATAGCTGCCATTGATCTGCTGGCCAGTCTGGACGGCAAGCGCATTCTGGCGCTAGGCGATATGGGCGAGCTGGGCGAATGGGCTGAGCAGAGCCACCGCGACGTGGGTGAGCACGCTCGCAAGGCGGGGCTCGACGCTTTGTACGCGACTGGCCGTCTGTCGGCGCTGGCCGTAGAGGCCTTTGGCGAGCAGGGACACCTGTTTGACAGCCGCGAGGCGTTGGTCGCCGCACTGACACCCGCTCTGGATGCCAATACACGCGTGTTGGTGAAAGGCTCGCGTAGCGCGGGCATGGATACCGTCGTCGCCGGCCTTCTGGCCCCGGCTGACACGCACAACAACGATAACGGGGCCAGCTGACATGTTGCTTTTCCTTGCCGAGTTCCTCCAGCAGTACTACTCCGGCTTTTCCGTCTTCCAGTACCTGACCCTGCGCGGCATTCTGGGCGTGCTGACCGCACTGGCTATCGCGCTGTTTCTCGGGCCCTGGATGATTCGCACGCTGCAGACTCGCCAGATCGGCCAGTCGGTTCGCAACGATGGTCCGCAGTCGCACCTGTCCAAGAAGGGCACGCCGACCATGGGTGGTGCGCTGATTCTGGTGGCGATCGGTATCGCCACCCTGCTGTGGGCTGATCTGCGCAACCTGTACGTCTGGGTCGTGCTGGGTGTAACTATCAGCTTCGGTGCGGTGGGTTGGGTAGACGACTACCGCAAGGTGATCGAGAAAAACTCCCGTGGCCTGCCGTCGCGCTGGAAGTATTTCTGGCAGTCCGTTTTTGGTCTGGCTGCGGCAATCATCCTTTATATGGCAGCGAAAACGCCGGTCGAGACCACGCTGATCGTGCCGTTCTTCAAGCAGGTCGAGTTTCAGCTGGGCATCCTGTTTGTGGTGCTGACCTACTTCGTCATTGTGGGCTCCAGCAACGCGGTCAACCTGACCGATGGCCTGGATGGCCTGGCCATCATGCCGACGGTGATGGTTGGCGGCGCATTGGGCATCTTTGCCTACCTGTCCGGTAACGCCAAGTTCGCGGAATACCTGCTGATCCCCTACGTGCCGGGTGCCGGCGAGCTGATCATCTTCTGCGGCGCGCTGCTGGGCGCGGGTCTGGGCTTTCTCTGGTTCAACACCTATCCCGCCCAGGTCTTTATGGGTGACGTGGGCGCGCTGGCGCTGGGCGCGGCGCTGGGTGTGATCGCCGTGATCGTGCGACAGGAAATTGTGCTGTTCATCATGGGCGGCATTTTCGTGGTGGAGACGCTGTCGGTGATTGTGCAGGTAGCGTCGTTCAAACTGACCGGCCGCCGGGTGTTCCGTATGGCGCCGATCCATCACCACTTTGAACTTAAAGGCTGGCCGGAGCCGCGCGTGATCGTGCGCTTCTGGATCATCACCGTCGTACTGGTGCTGATCGGTCTGGCCACACTGAAGCTGCGTTGAGGAGCAGGGCGTGTCACTGATTACCACGGACAAACAACGGATCATCGTCGGGCTCGGCAGCAGCGGGCTCTCGGTCGCCCGTTATCTGGCGGGCCAGGGCCTGTCCTTTGCCGTGGCCGACACCCGTGAAAACCCGCCCGGGCTGGAGAAGCTGAAGCGTTTTGCCCCCATGGCAGATTTGTACCTTGGCGAGTTGAATGAAACGTTGTTGTGCGCTGCCGATGAGCTGATCGTCAGCCCCGGCGTGGCGCTGGCAACCCCCGCGCTGCAGGCTGCGGCCAAGGCGGGCGTCAGCATCGTGGGTGACATCGAGCTGTTTGCCCGTGCGGCCAAAGCGCCGATCGTGGCGATCACCGGCTCCAATGCCAAGAGCACCGTGACCACGCTGGTCGGTGAGATGGCTGCGGCGGCCGGCGTCAAGGTGGCGGTGGGCGGCAACCTGGGCACTCCCGCGCTGGACCTGCTGGACGAGCAGCCGGAGTTGTACGTGCTGGAGCTATCCAGTTTTCAGCTGGAGACGACCCAGAATCTGAACGCGCTGGTGGCGACGGTGCTGAATATCAGCGAAGACCACATGGATCGCTATACCAGCCTGGCTACATACCATCTGGCCAAGCACCGCATCTTCCGCGGTGCGCAGCAGGTTGTGGTCAACCGCGATGACGCGCTATCGCGCCCGCTCGTAGCCGACGACCTGCCGCGCCTCACCTTTGGGCTGTCGCGTCCCGATTTCAAAGGTTTTGGCCTGATCGAGCAGGATGGTGAAAGCTGGCTGGCCCATGAATTTACCGCCCTGATGCCAACCCGTGAGCTGAAAATGCGTGGCGCGCACAATCAGTCCAACGCCCTGGCTGCACTGGCGTTGGGGTTGTCTGCCGGGTTGCCCATGCCGGCCATGCTGGAAACCCTGCGCAACTTCACTGGTCTGCCGCACCGCTGTCAGTGGGTTGGTAGTCATCAGGACGTGGCTTACTTCGACGATTCCAAGGCTACCAATGTGGGCGCTGCACTGGCGGCTATCAATGGCTTTGCTGCAGACATGGCCGGCAAGCTGGTACTGATCGCCGGTGGTGACGGCAAGGGCGCCGATTTTGCGCCGCTGCAGGCGCCAGTCGCGGCGCACTGCCGGGCGGTAGTGCTGCTTGGCCGCGATGCTGACCGTTTGAGTGCCGCGCTGGGTGATGCGGTGACGCAGCGCCGTGTCGCCTCTATCGAGGACGCGGTCAGCATCGCAGCTGAGTTGGCTGAACCGGGCGACCTGGTACTGCTGTCGCCGGCCTGCGCCAGTCTGGATATGTTCCGAAACTTTGAAGAACGTGGTCGGCTGTTTGCCGAGGCGGTCGGGAGGCTGGGCGCATGAACCTGTCTCTCAACCTACGTGAAGTCGCCGCGCCGCTGATTGGCGCACGGCGTTTTGATATGGATATGCCGCTGTTGGTTGGTGCCTTTGGCTTGCTGGCGCTGGGCCTGATCATGGTGACATCGGCGTCGATGGAAGTGGCGGCCGGGCGCCTCGGTAGCCCGTTGTATTACATGAATCGCCAGATCGTTTATCTGTTGATTGGCCTGGTGGCGCTGGCTGCGACGCTGTCGGTGCCGGTAGCGGTGTGGGAGCGTTTCCGCTTTCTGCTGCTGTTTATGGGCTTCGCCCTGCTGGTGGCAGTGTTGATTCCCGGCATCGGCCGCGAGGTCAACGGTAGCTGGCGCTGGATTGGTGTTGGTCCGATCAACATTCAGCCCTCCGAATTGGCCAAACTTTTTGCCGTGGTCTTCCTGGCCGGCTATTTGGTGCATCGACAGGACGAGGTCAAAGAGGCCTGGTTTGGCTTTATCAAGCCCTTCATGGTGCTGGGCCCAATGGCCTGCCTGCTGATTGTGGAGCCAGACTTTGGTGCCACCGTGGTGCTGCTGGGCGCGGCCACTGGCATGCTGTTCCTGGGCGGTGTTGGTTTGTTCCGCTTTCTGTTGCTGTTTGGCTCGCTCGGCGCGCTGGCGGCCCTGGCGGTGTGGGCTGAGCCCTATCGTTTGCAGCGTCTGACTGGCTTTCTCGATCCTTGGCAGGACCCGTACGGCACCGGTTATCAGCTGACTCAGGCGCTGATCGCCTTTGGGCGTGGCGAGTGGTTTGGCGTGGGGCTGGGCAACAGTATTCAAAAGCAGTTCTACCTGCCTGAAGCGCACACCGACTTTGTGTTCGCGGTGCTGGCAGAGGAGCTGGGCATGATCGGTGCACTGGCGGCCTTTGCTCTGCTGATCTTTGTGGCCGTGCGAGGCCTCTACGTTGGCCTGGCTGCCGAACGCGAGGGCATGCTGTTTCACGCCTATCTGGCTTACGGCCTGGCGATCATGTGGTGCGGCCAGATTCTGATTAACGTGGGTGTGAATATCGGCTTGCTGCCAACCAAGGGGCTGACACTGCCGTTCCTCAGCTACGGCGGTAGCTCGCTGGTGGTGTGTTGCATCTGCCTTGGCTTGTTGCTGCGTATCGACTGGGAGCGCCGTCAACCGCGCCAGGAGGCCAGCAATGAGCAATAAGGTATTGGTAATGGCTGGCGGCACCGGCGGACACGTATTTCCGGCCTTGGCGTGCGCCCGGCTGCTCAAGGAGCAGGGCTATGAGGTGCATTGGCTGGGTACCCGCCGTGGCATCGAAGTGGACCTGGTACCCCAGGCCGGCTTCCCGATCCATTACATCGACATCCAAGGGCTGCGCGGCAAGGGCAAGCTGGACTTGCTGAAGGCGCCGTTCCGTATCCTGCGCGCACTGGGGCAGTCGCTGAAGCTGCTCAAGCAGTTGCAGCCAATCTGCGTGCTGGGTGCCGGCGGCTACGTCACCGGGCCGGGTGGCCTGGCGGCCTGGCTGCGTCGCATCCCGCTGGTGATCCACGAACAGAACGCCGTGGTCGGCACCGCCAATCGTCTGCTGGCTCGCCTTGCCAAGCGCCGCTGCGAAGGGTTTGCCGGCAGCTTTGCCGAAGGAGCAGACCGTCGCAGCACCGGTAACCCGGTGCGCGAAGATATCTTTGCCACCCCGGCGATGAGTTGGGATGGCAGCCGTCCGCTTCGTCTGTTGGTGTTGGGCGGCAGCCTTGGCGCGATGCCGTTGAACAAGCTGTTGCCGACAGCCCTGGCGGCAATCGAGCCGGCGCAGCGGCCGCAGGTAGTGCATCAGTGTGGCAAGCAGCACTTGTTGCTGGCTCGAGAAGCCTACGACCAGGCCGGCGTGCGTGCAGAAGTGGAAGCCTTTATCGCCGACATGGCGGGTGCCTATGCCTGGGCTGATTTAGTGATCTGCCGCGCTGGTGCTTTGACCGTCTGCGAGTTAGCGGCAGCCGGTCGGCCCTCGCTGCTGATTCCGCTGCCACACGCCATCGACGATCACCAGACCGCCAACGCTCGTTACCTGGCTGATCGTGGTGCCGCCGTACTGATGCCGCAAAAAAAACTTGATGCCGAGCAATTGGCTAACACCTTGATGACTTACATGAACAACCCGGAGCAGCTGCAGCAAATGGCCCAACGAGCCCGAGAGCAAGCCACCCCCAACGCGACCGCCGATGTGGTACGCGCCTGTCTGGAGGTCGCCCGTGAGCACTAATAAGCGTACTCAGGCCACTTTTACCCTGCCAGAGATGCGCCGCATCCGTCGTATCCACTTTGTCGGTATTGGCGGCGTGGGTATGTGCGGCATCGCCGAAGTATTGCTGAACCTCGGGTATCAAGTGTCCGGCTCCGACCTTAAACGCTCGGCTGTAACCGAACGCCTGGAGTCCTTCGGCGCACGGGTGGATATTGGCCACCGCGCCGAGAACCTGCAGCAGGCCGATGTGTTGGTGGTCTCCAGTGCCATCAACCCGCAAAACCCGGAAGTCGCCGCCGCTATCGAGCAACGTATCCCGGTCGTGCCGCGCGCCGAGATGCTGGCCGAGCTGATGCGTTATCGCCACGGCATCGCCGTTGCCGGTACCCACGGCAAAACCACCACCACCAGTCTGATCGCCTCTGTGCTGGCGGCCGATGGCATGAGCCCGACCTTCGTGATTGGCGGCAAGCTGACTGCTGCCGGCACCAACGCCCAGTTGGGTGAAAGCCGCTATCTCGTGGCCGAGGCTGATGAGAGCGACGCGTCTTTCCTGCATCTGCAGCCGATGGTGGCGATCGTCACCAACATCGACGCCGATCACATGGAGACCTACGAGGGCGACTTCAGCAAGCTCAAGCGCACCTTTGTCGAGTTTCTGCACAACCTGCCTTTCTACGGCCTGGCCGTGCTGTGCATTGATGACCCGGTGGTGCGCGAGATCTTGCCGCAGATTAATCGTCAGGTAATTACCTACGGACAATCCGAGGATGCCGACATCCGTGCCGTCGACATTCACCAGCGCGGCATGCAGACCTTTTTCACCGTACTGCGTGAAGGTCGTGAGCCACTCCAGGTATCGGTCAATATGCCGGGCGTGCATAACGTACTGAACTCGCTGGCGACCATCGCGGTAGCGACCGATGAGGGTGTGTCTGATCGCGCCATCGTCGATGGTTTGGCAGGGTTTCAGGGCGTCGGTCGCCGTTTCCAGGTGCAGGGCAATTACGCCTGGGGCGAAGGCGAAATCATGCTGGTAGACGATTACGGCCACCATCCGCGTGAGGTGGCAGCGGTAATCAAGGCTGTGCGCGCCGGCTGGCCAGAGCGCCGCCTGGTCATGCTGTATCAGCCGCACCGTTACAGCCGTACCCGTGATCTCTACGAAGATTTTGTGCAGGTGCTGGGCGAAGCAAACGCCCTGTTACTGATGGAAGTCTATCCCGCTGGCGAAGAGCCGGTGACAGGCGCAGACAGCAAACATCTGTGCCGCAGCATCCGTCAGCGTGGCCAGCTGGACCCCATCTACGTCGAGCGTGATGCCGACGTCATGCCGCTGCTTGAGGCGGTGCTGCAACCGGGCGACATCCTGCTGACCCAGGGTGCCGGTGATATTGGCGGGCTTTCCGTGCAGTTGGCGGACGCCTTGGCAACGCGGTCACGGGAGGAGCAAGCCTGATGGTCGACGTATCTGTATTCGGTCGGGTAGCGGTACTGTTCGGCGGTAGCTCTGCCGAGCGCGCGGTGTCCCTCAAATCCGGCGCCGCAGTCCTCGAAGCGCTGCAGAGCGCTGGGGTTGATGCCTACGGCATTGACGCTGGCCCGCAGTTGGCTGAGCAGCTTTTGAACGAGCGCCCGGACCGGGTGTTCATCGCCCTGCACGGACGCGGCGGCGAAGACGGCAGCCTGCAAGGACTGCTTGAGAGTCTGCGCATCCCCTACACCGGTAGCGGCGTCATGGCCTCGGCCATCGGGATGGACAAGCTGCGGACCAAGCAGATCTGGCAGAGCCTTGGGTTGCCGACACCGGCTTACGCCATGCTGCAGGACGCCGGCCAGTGCGCCGAGATTGTAGAGCGCCTTGGCGCGCCGCTGATTATCAAGCCGCTGCACGAAGGCTCCAGCATTGGCATGGCCAAAGCCGACAGCCTGCAGCAGCTGCAGGACGCGTGGCAGGCTGCGCTCGCCTACGACAACGAAGCGCTGGTCGAGCAGTGGGTGCATGGCGCCGAATTCACCGTAGCGATTCTTGACGGGCAGGCGTTGCCGCCGATTCGGCTGCGCACACCGCATACCTTTTATGACTACGAGGCCAAGTACCAGGCCAACGACACCCAATACCTATGCCCCTGCGGGCTGCCGGCAGAGCAGGAAGCGCAGCTCAAAGCACTGAGCCTGCGCGCCTTCCAGGCCGTGGGCTGCAAGGGGTGGGGGCGGGTGGATGTGATGCAGGATGAGCAGGGCAACTTTTATCTGTTGGAGGTCAACACCGTGCCCGGCATGACCGACCACAGCCTCGTACCCATGGCCGCCAAGGCCACTGGCATGAGTTTTAGCGATCTGGTTCTGGCCATTTTGGCCGGCACCCTCAACTAACGGACAACCAATGCAGGCTATTCGCGATACTCGCAGTGCTCCGCCGCCGCCCCGCCGCAAGGCAGGCAGCCGTGGCGCCGTGCGCGTACAGCCAGCGCAGCCCCGGCAGATGCCGCGTCTGCGCTTGCCGACAGCAGGCCTGCAGGGGGTTGGGCGGCGCTTGCAGCAACTGCTGTGGCCATTGCTGTTGGTCGCGCTGGGGATGGGGCTTTACGAGCTGGGTAGTCGCCTGATGCCGCTGGCTGATCGTCCGATCTCGCTGATCAGCGTTGAGGGAGACCTGCAGTACATCGACGGTGATGCGGTGCAGGCGGTAATCGAGCCCTATCTGCAGGAGAGCTTTCTGGTAATCGATCTGGATGGCTTGCACGCGGATCTGCAGGCCATGCCCTGGGTCGCCCAGGCCTCGGTGCGTCGCGTTTGGCCGGACCGTCTGGTGATTCAGTTGGATGAGCAGTTGCCGGTCGCGCGCTGGGGTAACAGTGCACTACTGAATAACGAAGGCAAGGCATTCATGCCGCAGAACATTGGCAGCTTCAGCGAGCTGCCACGCCTGAGTGGGCCGGAGCGCGCCAAGCGCAAGGTGATGCGTCAGTACCAGCAATTCAGCGGTCTGTTGCGCCCGCAGGGCATGGTGGTCAGCAGTCTTGAGTTGCGTGATCGCGGTAGCTGGTTCCTGACCACCGAGGACGGCATGCAGCTACTGCTGGGTCGCGACAATCTGGTGGAAAAAATGCAGCGGTTCATGACGATTGAGCAGCTGATGCTGTCCGACCGTCGAGAGCTGATCGCGCGGGTAGACCTGCGCTACAGCAACGGTATGGCTGTGGCTTGGCGAGAAGCCGCCACGGCGGAAACAGCGGGGGAGTAACGGGAGATTATGGCAAGCAAGCAGGGCAGCAGAATGATTGTGGGCCTGGACATCGGCACCTCCAAGGT
>DBHE01000030.1 GCA_002296055.1 Pseudomonadaceae bacterium UBA836 | reverse complement strand
CACTCAGCTTCTGCAACCGCCGAGAGAAAGGGAAGCCATGGGATCTGCACAAAAAAACAATGATCGAAACAAGGTAATAGAAAAAAATCTTGCGTCTTGGCTTCTCTACCTATGTTCAACTTGGATAACACTAGTAACACCTGTCGTTGTAGGCTTCGCAATCAACGATGCATACCAAGGGAAAAGCATTAGCGGAATGAGACTGAGCTTTTACATCAGCTGCTTCTTTGTCCATTTACTACTATCATTCATAATATTTTATTCCACAACCAAGAAGTCGGTAACCCTTCACTTTGATGAAATAACCGCAGAAAACAAACTATACAAAGACGAGCTACTACCAAACGCAAGGGCCGCTGCAGCAGTCCTGCGATGCCAAACACAAGTAATTTATTCAATGCTTTTAGAGCTTGAAAAAGTAATTGACCGCGTTCAGTCTTGGCCTGCCGATCATCCAGAAGAAGCTAGACAGCAAGAATTCGATGTAGCTTTAAATAACTTGCTTTACCCACTGACAATGAACAGAGAAACACTATTTAGCTTTAACGGAAAATCTCTTTATAACTTCTGCCTATATGTGCATAACACTGACGAAGACAAGCTAACTATAAGATGGAGAGATCATGATAACAGGCTAGCCACATCCGGCAGGTCTTGGCTGCCAGGACACGGGCACGTGGGACTCACTTTCATTCAAGATGAATTAAAAATATGCCAAGACATAGTAGAAAGCTCTGAACTTTCATCAACCTCCTCCAATAGAACCGACGAAAAGAATTATAGATCTTTTCTATCAATCCCAGTGCGAGACCCGGAAAACGTCTCAGCTGGCCGTAAGCCGCTCGGAGTGCTAGTATTCACTAGTAGCAGCCCAAGCCAGTTCTCAGAAAGCCGAGATGCAATATTTGGCGCCGCAGTCGCAAGCATTTTATCGGTTTTTGTGGATGAGTTTCAGAAAACGGAGAGCGCAATATGAGCAAAGATAACCACTCCTCATTTATCCACGAAAAAGCCAACGTCGACAAAGAAAGAAAGGACGATAGCAAAAAAGAGAACTACAGCTCCACATCAATGAGCTATGAATCAGAAATAACGAAGAGCCTGGAAAGCTCAAAGCGATATTACATTGAATGGTTCAATTCAGAGATGGAAAAAGGGGACGATTACTTCATGGATTTCGTTTTTTCGGGAAACAAAAAGGCTAAAGCCCGCCACACAGAAAACTAAAACGAAGCACGCATCTGCAACTCTGACTTTATGTCACTATAGCGACTATGGTTTTGCCTCATCAGAATGTGAACTGCACGATGACAATTAGGACAAACCAGAGCGAAGTCAGAAACCGTTACGCTATGGGGCCCTGAAAATGTAGAAATGGGCTTTTTATGGTGCGCCTCTATGTAGTCGACACCATATCTATCGGCAAAGCGAATCCCGCAAATGTCACAGCACCAATCACGGTTAGAATCCTTTACCTGCTGTACAACCGCACGATTACGCTCTGCCATCAGGTGAGAGACATAACGCTTCCCACCTTCTTGGTAGTCTAGTTCGGACTGAGCGGCGACAAGAAAGTCGCCTTTAACGCGCCCCCTTTCCAAAACGACATACTCAGCATGTAGTTCAGAAACGGAAAACTCGCCCTCATAGAGCCAGCTATCCTTGTCGTCAGAGAACAAAAAAATCGGATAACCATATTGAGGCTGGTTAATCAGGACGCGATTAGCCTTTTCTGTTTCGCTGACAACCCCATTCCGGGCCTTTAGCGAGTAGTTATAAAACTTCTTCTCAGCACCACCCCAACCATCGTGATCATAGGCACCGGGCCGAACCTTTACAATGACGCCTCGACAAGCAGGAAACCCACCTATCCAGTTTATACCCTGTTGCGGTGTATTGAATATTATATTTTCCGAACCAGACCAAAAACGGCTGCCTGCAACTTTAGAAAACTGCACGACATCAAATAGGCTCCGCTTCTTAATTAGCGCACCGGCAGGCAACAAAAAAATGTCACCTGTATAATTAACACTCAAAACTTCCCCAAAACTACTCAATCTCAAAAATCTCCATCAAAGCCTCAACCCTTTGCTCTTTGGTTGACGGAACAATCCCTGAATTATACAAACTCACAATCTTTCTTGGCAGGTCGCGCTTCTCAAACCCAAAATCACCATAACTACACATAACATAGACATCGCCATCCTCAAAATCATGCAAATAAAACGCGCCAGATGCCAAAAGATAAGAAATAACATCACCAGGAACGGGAGTGGTATCAGCTATAGCAAGCAAATCAGCCTTCCCACTTAACTCACTATCAACAATCGTACGCAATGCAGGATCATCCAGAAGAAACAACTCCCGGTAAAACGCCTTTACATTAGCAATAACCTCGATATTTTGAATATCACTTTCAACAGTACCTCCATTCAACGCCGTAGACCTATAGAGGCTCTTCACAAGATCTTCAAGCTTATCATTGGATGCTCTGAGCCCGGAAAGCAAGTGATTTGTCGCATCAATATTTAACTTAACTTCTCTATTCTTTAAGAAATCAAAAAACATACCAGCCCACTGCTTACGCAGGTGGCCATCTATTTCATTAAAATTTGAAAAACCTTCGAATGCGTTATTTACAGACGCACGACGAACTTCGTCTATAAATTTAAAAATTTTCTCAGCATCAGGCTGCTTTTCTATCCCGGGAAAGTCGATTTCGGAGATAAACGGCTTCCCTTTATTTTGCCTGTATGTATGGTGGCTACTCAGCACGGTATTCCGGACATACGTAAACACAGGAATGTTTGCCGTCTTTGCAGCCTCATACTCCGCGTTTGTAATGGATTTCTCTTCATCTCTTACATATGTACCACCGAAGCGACCACCTATGATCAAAATAAAAATCTGGCAGTTGCCAACCTCATGGACACATGACTCATGGGTATGAAGGTCCGGATGATAGAAGACGTCCCCGTGCTCACTCATAACAGGATCGAAGCCGAAGGAACGGATGAATTTGCTTAGCTGTTCACGAATCTCAGACAGATCAAAGCAGGTGGAGCTAACAAATACTTTTGGAACAGCCATTCTCTACCTCCATGTACGTAAAGGACTAGTGTACGTTCAAGACGCGGGGGGTGAGAACCACCATGCACGACCTACAGAGAGTAGTCACTGTGTCGAAAAAGTGTCGCAGACATAGCGGGGCATTGCGATGCAGTGCAGAGGAAGGAAGACGATAGCCTTTTGATTTCAAAGGCAAAGCGAAAAATAGAGCCGCAGTGCAAGGCCCCTGCAACGGGTTCAAATCCCCCCGGCTCCACCAAATTAGCAAGACCTAAAGCCCTGATAATCCTAGCGATTTTCGGGGCTTTTTTATGCCCAGTGGGTAAGCACCTGCCATGAAGTGGTGGGCCTTACCCGCAGACCCTTTCCCGCCTTTCAGTAGCGCAGTACCACTCCACCCCGGCATGATCGACCATCCGTTCGGCGTGGCCCATAGCGATCAGGCAGTTGAGGTTGGCGCGGCTTTCACCAGTGGCGAGAGAAAGGACGATACCGTCGCCCATGCCGATGTCGCGGCCAAACAGGCATTTGAAGATATCGACGCTGCGACGGGATTCGCGCAGTTCGTCCTGCAGTTTAACCAGCAGCTGTTGCTGCGAACCGACCAGGTCGTCGATGCGCGTGTGCAGGCCAAGAAAGCACTCATTGTGAGAGGGCAGCACCAGGACTTCGCTGCTGACTTTGTCGCGAATACGCACCATGGACGTCAGCCAGTCGCCGAGCGGGTTGCTCTCCGGATGGTGGGGCGGGACTGAGACATTCGAAGAGATCAGAGGCAGTACCTGATCGCCAGAGATGAACAACTGCCGCTCGGCGCAGTACAGGCATGCGTGCTCGGCGGTGTGCCCATGCCCGACAACTACTTCCCAGTCATCGTCGCCGACACGCAGCACGTCACCATCGCACATGCGGCGGAATTGCTCCGGCAAAGGATGGATCATGCTGGAGATGCAACCGTAGTTGGTGCGGAAGCTGCTGAGTGCTGACTCGTTCCAGCCGGCACGGCGATAGAACTCGACCTCGGAGTCAGGGGCGCTGGTGCCTTGCTGACGTGCAGTCTGCGCGGCGTGATACTCGATGTGCGGCATCCACAGCTCACAGTCAAAACGCTCTGCCAGCCAGCCGGCCAGACCAGCGTGGTCGGCATGCCGGTGGGTGCAGATGATCCGGGTGATCGGCAGGCCACCGAGCGCATCGGCAAACAACTGCTCCCACGCCCCCATCGCCTGTTCGGTCCACACACCGGTGTCGACCACTGCCCAACCTCGTCCCTCGCGCAAAGCCCACAGGTTGACGTGGTCCAGCTTGAACGGCAGCGGCATGCGGATCCACAGCACACCCGGCTGCAGCTCTACCGCAGCCCCCTGAGCCGGTTTCTGTACCGGATAAATCAAACCTTGTGTCGCCATCTGTTTCAGTACGTCTCTGTCATCTGTCGATAGTCAGGCCGAAGGCCGTCGCTGAATGCGACGACTACATCTCGGCCGCGCGTCGGCAGGCTCCTGCCACCCTGCCGTTCATTGATTCTCTGTTTTCCCCTCCAGCAGCCGACGCGGGTGCATGCCGTTGACCATGCCCATAAACGGGGGATGGATGGAGTAGCCCAACATCCGTTGCATGTGGGCGCTGCACTCGCGAGCCCGATCCAGTGGCACGGACAGGCTGAAGTTCTCTTGCTGACGCGCCCACGGCTCACAGTACTGAGCCGTTACCGCGAGCCGCGACGCGGCGCTGTTATTGGCGCCGCCGCCGTGCCAGAGGGTGCCAAGGAACAGCACCATAGAGCCTTTGGGCATGACCGCCGGAATGGCACGCTTGCAGTCTTCGGCGTCCGGCTCGTGCTCGCCCCAGGTATGGCTGCCCGGGATGACCACGGTGGCGCCGTTGTCGACCGTAAAATCGTCCAGCGCAATAACCGTTGCAGCGCCATAGGGCGGGCGCGGGCGCGGCACCGGATAGAAGCCGTCGTCATGGTGCAGAGGCTGCGCCAACTCGCCCGGCAAGATGTTGATGACCTGCAATTGCGAGAGCAGATAGTTGGGCGCCAGCACCCGATCCAGTAGCCCCAGCACCAGCGGATGTTCGACTAGCGGGTTGCAAGCCAGCGTCTTGGAAATCACCGCATACAGGCGCTGGGTGAGCGTGCCCTCAAACCCATTGCGTCCGCAGTGTTCAGGCAGCAGCGTGATCAGCTCCTCGCGAATAGCGTCGATCTGCGCTTCTGGCACGATACGCTCCAGAATCACGTAACCGTCGCGCTGCAGCGCCGCAGACAAGCGATCCAACTCGGCTGGATCAACGCCAGTCTGGGAGCCCGCATCGGACGGAAAGGCCTTGGCAAAGCCGCTTTTCAGGTACTCGCTATCGCCGGACAACACGCGCTGTTCCATGCCTACCACCCTCTTGTCATTGTTTGCCAAAACTATCCCCCAGAACCCGACAGGTTCCTATGACAGCTTGGCTCAGCAGGGGTGACAGGACTTAGGCTTGGCGCTGCAAACGTTCGCGCCGGTACTCACCGGGTGGAACGCCAGTCCACTGTTTGAAGGCACGCTGAAACGCGCTGGGTTCGGAGTAGCCCATGTGTTCGGCAATCAAAGCAATACTCTGCGTGCCTTGAGACAGCAGCGCGCAAGCCAGGTCGCGGCGCAGCTCTTCACGAATCCGGTGGTAGCTCGAATCAAGCAGTGCCAGACGCCGTACCAGCGTCTGGCGCGCCATGCCCAGCTGACGCGCTGCCTGCTGCTCGGACAGACTGGCAAACGGGCGCGCCGCCGAGAGCAGCCCTCGCACCTGCGACTCCAGATCCACCGCCTGCCCCGGCGACACCAGCCTCAACGGCATGTAACGGGCCTGTCGCGCGGCCTCGTGCGGAGCGCGCAAAGGCGCACGCTGCAATTCGCTTTCGGCCAATTCCAAATAGGCATGCGGCCCAAACTCGGCCTGCCTGCCGAACAGAAAGCGCGCCTGTTTGGAGAACTCCGCCAGCGACTCGGGCAGCACCACCCGCTGCACCGGCAAGGTCTCTTTAACCAGCCAACTGCCTACGTGCCACAGGCTCAGCAGCATGAAATGCGGGTACAAGGCAGACTGCACCTGCTCCGCCCGCGCCGGCAGCAAGCGCAGGCGAATCAGCTTGTCATGCTTCTCAACCTGCCAGGGCGGCGTTTCGTTATACAGGGCATAAAAACGCGCCGCCTCGGCAAACACCGCCTCCAGCGTTGGCAGATAGACCAGCAGACGCAGCAGTTGGGCGAAGGTCCCTAAGGGCACCGGTTTGGCAAAACAGCCGCGCATTTCATCACCCGACTGGGCAATCACCAGCCGGGTCAGAGTGAGATAGTCACGCGGGACCAGACGCGAATGACCGCTGAGCGCGGCCTCAGACAGATCGCAGCGTTCGAGGATGGGTAACAGCGTGGCACGATCCAGCCCCGCCCCTGCCAGCATCTCTCGGGCAAAGCGGGCCGGAATGGTCTGGCGCACGTGCCAGCCTTCCGGCTGGCGGCGCTCGTCAGAATTCGGCGTAGCTGTCAAAAACACCCCTCCGCAAACTCGCGACTAATGCGGAGCCCAGTGCCCTGCGATTAGAAAACACGCGGTGAGCCTCATAATAGAGGCCATTGCCGTAGAATGCCTGCCACGATAAAGCGGAGAAATACCTCAACAAACACACCGGGTAACCTCACCCAGCGCCCTCTAGCAAACCAACATACGTGTTGACCTCGTACGCTAGCAGCCCATAAAATCACATTCACTTATCCATATATTCGAATAACCAAACATCAAACCGAGCTTGCCATGCTGGAACATCTCACCCCACCCACCGTCTTCAAGTGCCTGTCCGATGAGACCCGCGCGCGCCTGATGCTGCTGATTGCCGCCGAGGGTGAGCTGTGCGTTTGCGAGCTCACCGCGGCGCTGGAACTCAGTCAGCCGAAGATTTCACGCCACCTGGCGCAGCTACGCACCTGCGGGTTGCTGGCCGACCGTCGTCAGGGGCAGTGGGTGTATTACCGCTTGCACCCCAACCTGCCGGACTGGGTGGTTCAGGTGCTGGATACCACGCTGGCAAGCAATCGCCATTGGCTGAGCGCAGACAGCCAGCGGCTGCAGCAAATGGGCGAGCGCCCGGAGCGAGACGTCCTTTGCTGCCCCCCTTCAGCGTCCTGACGTATCTGAACCGGAGTCTTCATGTCTCACCCTGATCTACCCAACCTGGCGATCGACCTGGCCCCTAGCCCGGATAAGCAGCGCCTACAGGGCCCACTGCGCGCCAGCCATCCACCGCGCATCCTGCTGCTGCACGGCTCGGCGCGCGAGCGCTCTTACAGCCGCCTGCTGGTGGAAGAGGCCGCCCGGCTGCTGACCCACTTTGGCGCTGAAACCCGCGTCTTTGATCCTTGCGGCCTGCCGCTGCCGGACGATGCGCCGGACACCCACCCCAAGGTGATTGAACTACGCGAGTTGATGCAGTGGTCCGAAGGCCAGGTGTGGTGCTCGCCCGAGCGTCACGGCGCGATGACGGCGGTGTTCAAAGCGCAGATCGACTGGGTGCCGCTGAGCATCGGCGCAGTGCGCCCGACCCAGGGTAAGACGCTGGCGGTCATGCAGGTCTGCGGCGGCTCGCAATCATTTAACGTGGTCAATCAGCTGCGCGCGCTGGGCCGCTGGATGCGCATGTTCACCATCCCCAACCAGTCGTCGGTGCCCAAGGCGTTTCTGGAGTTTGACGAGGCCGGGCGCATGCGCCCCTCGCCGTTCTACGACCGGGTGGTGGACGTCATGGAGGAACTGGTGAAGTTCACCCTGCTGCTGCGCGAGCACAGCGACTACCTGGTAGATCGCTATTCCGAACGGCGCGAATCGGCCGAGCAGCTGTCGGCACGCGTCAACCAGCAGAGTATCTGAGGAGCCGACATGGGACTGTTCGAACGCTGGCTGAGCCTCTGGGTTGCACTGGCTATCGCCGCTGGCGTGGTGCTGGGCTCGCTGTTTCCGGCGTTGTTTGCCAGTGTGGCGGCACTGGAGTTTGCCCACGTGAACCTGCTCGTGGCGGTGCTGATCTGGGTGATGATCTACCCGATGATGGTGCAGATCGACTTTGCCGCCGTGCGAGATGTCGGTAAGCGTCCGCGCGGGCTGGTGCTGACACTGACGGTCAACTGGCTGATAAAACCCTTCACCATGGCTTTGCTCGGCTGGCTGTTCTTCCGTGTGCTGTTTGCCGACTGGGTGGACCCGCAAAGCGCAGGCGAGTACATCGCCGGCATGATCCTGCTGGGCGTGGCGCCCTGCACTGCCATGGTATTTGTCTGGAGTCAGCTGACCCGCGGCGACCCCAACTACACATTGGTGCAGGTGTCGGTGAACGACCTGATCATGGTGTTTGCCTTTGCGCCGCTGGTCAGCCTGCTGCTGGGCGTCAGCGATATTCAGGTGCCATGGGCGACGCTGCTGCTGTCGGTGCTGCTCTACGTGGTGCTGCCGCTTGGCGCGGGCGTACTGACCCGCCAGTGGCTGCAGCGCCGGGCACCCGAGCAGCTGCCGCAGCTGCTGCAACGCCTCAAGCCCTGGTCGGTATTGGGCCTGCTCGGCACTGTGGCGCTGCTATTCGGCCTGCAGGCCGACACCCTGCTGAGCCAGCCGCTGACCATTGTGCTCATTGCCATCCCGCTGCTGGTGCAGACCTACGGCATCTTTGCACTCAGCTACCTGGCTGCCTGGAAGCTGCGTCTGCCGTATCCGATTGCGGCGCCCGCCTGCATGATCGGCACCTCCAATTTCTTTGAGCTGGCGGTCGCTGTCGCCATCTCGCTGTTCGGGCTGCACTCCGGTGCCGCCCTGGCCACCGTGGTCGGCGTGCTGGTGGAAGTACCGGTCATGCTGTCACTGGTGGCCTTTGCCAACCGCACCCGTCACTGGTTCCCAAGCACAGAGTGACCTCACAAGGCAGGAGTCCGCTATGAGCATCAAGGTAGGTATCAACGGTTTTGGTCGCATCGGCCGCCTCGCGCTGCGCGCAGCCTGGGACTGGCCGGAGCTGGAGTTTGTTCGCATCAATGACCCGGCAGGCGACGCGGCGACCCACGCCCACCTGCTCAACTTTGATTCGGTGCACGGCCGCTGGCAGCGCGAAGCTGGTAGCAACGCGGATCAGTTGCTCATCGATGGCAAGGCGATCACGGTTACGGCCAATCGCGCACTGGCCGATACCGACTGGAGCGACTGCGATCTGGTCATCGAAGCCAGCGGCAAGATGAAAGCCCTGGCTAGCCTGCAGCCGTATCTGGATCAGGGCGTCAAACGGGTGGTGGTCTGTGCGCCGGTCAAGGAGCCGGGCGCGCTGAATGTGGTGATGGGCGTCAACCAGGACCGCTTTGACCCGCAACAGCACCGCATTGTTACCGCCGCCTCCTGTACCACCAACTGTCTGGCGCCGGTGGTCAAGGTGATTCAGGAGGCGCTGGGCATTCGCCACGGCTCCATCACCACCATCCACGACCTGACCAATACCCAGAGTATTCTCGACCAGCCGCACAAGGACCTGCGCCGTGCCCGCGCCAGCGGCATGAGCCTGATCCCTACCACCACCGGCTCGGCCACCGCGATTGCCGAGATCTTCCCCGAGTTGCGCGGTCGCCTGAACGGCCACGCGGTGCGGGTGCCACTGGCCAATGCCTCATTGACCGACTGCGTCTTTGAAGTGGAGCGGCCGACCAGCGTGGACGAGGTCAACGCGCTGCTCAAGCAGGCGGCTGACGGCCCACTGCGCGGCATTCTCGGCTATGAGGAACGCCCGCTGGTGTCCATTGATTACCGCACCGACCCGCGCTCCTCGATCATCGATGCGCTGTCGACCATGGTGATCAACCAGACCCAGGTCAAGCTCTACGCCTGGTACGACAACGAGTGGGGTTACGCCAACCGCGCCGT
>DBHE01000273.1:11995-12943 GCA_002296055.1 Pseudomonadaceae bacterium UBA836 | reverse complement strand
CTGGCACCGGAAATCACCACCCTGTTCCAGGCCCTGCAGGCGCGCAGCCCGATCACCCTGACCGGTTTTGTCGACAGCACGCTGCAATCAGGCTTTACCCTCTGCGAAGAAGTTGACCTGAGCATCGAGGGTGACGGCAGCATTGCCGATCCCTGGCGTTATGACCTCAACCCCAAGGGCGTCACTACTCCCGGCATCAGCAACGGCCAAAAAGGCACTGAAACCTTCAGCCTGCGCAACGCCTACTACGCAGCTGAAAGCAACGGTGAGCGCGCGGCCATGGAGCGTTTGCAGATTCTGCTGCGCGACGACGGCGAGGTAGAGCTGCAGCAGTTCAACGGCGGCATCATCCGCGACCAGGCCAGCACTGACCCGGCGCAGATTGCCATCGCCAACTGCGAAGCCTTCAAGTAACTGTGTGCAAAGCCGGCGGGCCCCACCCGCCGGCTTTTCCCTTTGTCATCCCCCGGTTGATCGGCGACAATACGCAGCCAATTTTCTTGCCGGGCCGCAGCGCGCTTAAGCGTGCCACCATCGCGCCCCGCCAACTGCTCAGTAGCCGACATGTCCAACGCCATCGAAAAAGAAGTCGCCAAGCGGCGCACCTTCGCCATCATCTCCCACCCGGATGCGGGTAAGACCACCATCACCGAACGCTTGCTGCTGATGGGGCAGGCGATCAGCGTGGCCGGTACGGTCAAGTCGCGTAAATCCGACCGCCACGCCACCTCCGACTGGATGGCGATGGAAAAGGAGCGGGGCATTTCGGTGACCACCTCGGTGATGCAGTTCCCCTATCGCGACGCGATGGTCAACCTGCTCGACACCCCCGGCCACGAAGACTTCTCGGAAGACACCTACCGCACCCTGACCGCGGTGGACTCCGCGCTGATGGTGCTCGACGGCGGTAAGGGTGTTGAGCCGCGTACCATTGCGCTGATGGACGTG
>DBHE01000273.1:851-11671 GCA_002296055.1 Pseudomonadaceae bacterium UBA836 | reverse complement strand
CTGCGCGACACGCCCATCGTCAGCTTCGTCAACAAACTCGACCGCGACATCCGCGACCCGATCGAGCTGCTCGACGAGATCGAAGCGGTACTGAACATCAAGGCCGCGCCGATCACCTGGCCGATCGGCTGCTACCGCGACTTCAAGGGCGTGTATCACCTGGCTGAGGACAAGATCATCGTCTACGTGCCGGGCCACGGCCACGAGCGTACCGAACAGCAAATCATCGACGGCCTGGACTCGGACGAAGCCCGGGCGCACCTGGGCGACCTGTACGACAACTTCGTTGAAGAGCTGGAACTGGTGCAGGGCGCCTGCCACGAGTTTGATCAGGACGCCTTTATCAAGGGCGAGATGACGCCGGTGTTCTTCGGTACCGCACTGGGCAACTTCGGTGTTGATCAGGTGCTGGACGCCATCGTCGACTGGGCTCCGCGCCCGCAGCCGCGTTCAAGCCACGAGCGCGAGGTGCAGCCGACCGAAGCGCCCTTCACCGGTTTTGTGTTCAAGATTCAGGCGAACATGGACCCGAAACACCGCGACCGCATCGCGTTCGTGCGTATCTGCTCCGGCCGCTACGAGAAAGGCATGAAGCTGCACCACGTGCGCACCGGCAAGGAAGTGCGCATCGCCGACGCGCTGACCTTCTTCGCCGCCGAGCGTGAGCACCTGGAAGAAGCCTGGGCCGGCGACATCATCGGCCTGCACAACCACGGCACCATCCAGATCGGCGACACCTTTACCGAAGGCGAGAAGATCGGCTTTACCGGCATCCCGCACTTTGCCCCGGAACTGTTCCGCCGCGTACGCCTGAAAGACCCACTGAAATCCAAGCAGCTGCGCCAGGGTCTGCAGGAGCTGGCCGAAGAAGGCGCGACCCAGGTGTTCTTCCCCGAGCGCAATAACGACATCATCCTGGGTGCAGTCGGTGTGCTGCAGTTTGACGTGGTGGCCGAGCGCCTGAAGCAGGAATACAAGGTCGAGTGCATCTACGAGCCGGTCAACGTCTGGTCCGCCCGCTGGGTCGAATCCAGTGATCGCAAGAAACTGGACGAGTTCAGCAACAAAGCGACCGACAACCTGGCCGTAGACGGCGGCGGCCACCTCACCTACCTGGCCCCAACGCGCGTCAACCTGAGCCTGACCGAAGAGCGTTGGCCGGAGATCAACTTCCGCGCTACGCGGGAGCATCACTGAGCCGCTACGCGGCTCAGCTGCAAGCTACAAGCCTCAAGCTGCAAGTAAAACCCGCGCGGTCACCAACTGCGCGAGTAACTTATGGCACAGCCTGACGTGGCTTTTCGCTTTTCGCTTGAGGCTTGAGGCTTGCAGCTCGCTACGCGTAAGCGTAGCGTCCCCCCATGCCCTACATCGACACCCACACCCACCTCGACTTTGCCGCCTTTGACCTTGACCGCGATCAGGTGTTGAGCGATTGCGCGCGGCTGGGTGTCGAGCGGCTGGTGGTGCTGGGTGTCACCCGCAGCAACTGGCAGGCGGTTTGGGAGCTGTCCCAGCAGCACGCCAGTCTGTACGCCGCCTTTGGCCTGCACCCCATGTTCATGGCCGAGCACGCCGCTGAACACGGGGCCACGTTACAGCAGTGGCTGGCCGAGCGACTGGAGAACGCGCGCTGCTGCGCGGTGGGGGAATTCGGGCTGGATTACTGGGACAAAGGCGCAGACCGGGCGGCGCAGCAGCAGCTATTTGAGGCCCAGTTACAGCTGGCGGCTGACTATCAGTTGCCCAGTTTGCTGCATGTGCGCAAGGCCCATGCTGACGTAGTCGCCACGCTCAAGCGCTATCGTCCGGCGCGTGGCGGCATCATCCATGCCTTTAGCGGCAGCCCGGAAGAGGCCCGTGAGTACCACAAGCTGGGCTTCAAGGTCGGCCTGGGTGGCGCGGCAACCTGGCCGCAGGCAACCCGGCTGCGCCAGACCGTCGCCCAGCTACCGGCTGAGCAAATTGTGCTTGAAACCGATTCACCTGACATGGCGCCGGCCTTCCACGCCCAGCAGCGCAACAGCCCTTCCCTGCTGCCGCAGATTGCCGCCGAACTGGCCGCCCTGCGCGGCGAGCCGCTGGACACGTTCAGCGCCCGGTGCTGGCAGAACAGTTGCGAGCTGTTTCAGTGGCCTGTTGAACCCATGCCCTGAGCCCGTGGGTTTGCTAAAGTCGAAACCCTGAGTCGCAACAAGGAGTTGTTCATGCCCTATGGCATCGTTCTATTTCTGATCTGGCTGGTCCTGCTGCTGCGCTTTCCACGCGTGATGCTGCCGGTTAGCGGCGTGCTGGCGGCGGTCGGCCTGCTACTGGGCGCGGTCATGGGTGTGCTGCAGTGGCAGCAGAGCCAGCGTATTGAACAACTCAGCGTCAATCTGCAGTACCAGCCGGCAGACTGCCCCTTCGGCAAGCCGCTGGCGGCAGTGGTGCACAACCATGGCGAGCAAACTGCGCGCAACATTACCTGGCAGCTCTGGGCCTATCAGCAAGGCTACAACTCGAATCTGCTCGATGTCGGCAGCAGCGGCCAGCGCTTTACCCTGCCCGGCGAGCTCGCCGCCGGCGCCCAGACCCGCGCCTGCTACAGTATTCCGCGACTGCGTAGCGGCTACCAGGAAGCCGAGCTGCTGTACCGCGCCGATACCCTGCGTGCCGACTTTCTCCGATAACAATAAGGAACCCGCCCCATGACTCAACCCGTCGCGCTGATTACCGGCTGCTCGTCCGGCATCGGCCAGGCCCTTGCGCTTGCCTGCCTGGACGCCGGCTATCAGGTGTTCGCTGCCGCCCGCCGTTTGGAAAGCCTGGCGCCGCTGACCGCCAAGGGAGCGCTGGCAGTCGAGCTAGATGTCAACGACGACGCGCAACGCCTGCGCTGCGCCGAGCAGATTCGTCAGCAGGCCGGCCGTCTCGACCTGCTGGTCAACAACGCGGGCTACGGCGCCATGGGGCCAGTACTGGATGCCGACCGCGATACGCTGCTGCGCCAGTTTGACACCAACGTCTTCGCGCCGCTGCAACTGGTGCGCGCCTGCGCCGAGCTGCTGCGCGACAGCAAGGGGTTGATCGTCAATATCGGTAGCGTCTCTGGCGTTACCACGACGCCCTTCTCGGGGGTGTATTGCGCCTCCAAGGCGGCGCTGCACGCGCTCTCAGATGCCCTGCGCATGGAGCTGCACCCGTTCGGCATTCAGGTACTGAATGTGTTGCCGGGCGCCATTGCCTCCGATTTTGGCAACAACGCCACTGCCGCCATTACGATGGCAGAGACGTCCTGGTTCAAGCCCTGGGAAAAGGCCGTGCAGGCGCGCGCCAAGGCCTCACAGAATGCCCGCTCAACCAGCGCAACAGACTTTGCCGCCGAGCTGCTGGGCTATATCCGCAACCCGGTCCGTCCGGAGAATGCGCTGATTGGCTCGGGCGCCCGCAACATGGTGCGCCTGAGGCGCTGGCTGCCCACCTCTATTCTGGAAAAACGCCTGCGCAAGCGCTTCAAGCTGGAGTAAGTGCACTCAACGGCTCTCACCGTAGAGAATCTGCTCGGCCTGACGGTCTGCGACTTCGGCCGGTGACAGGCCTTCGGCGCGGCTCTGGGCGAAAATTGAATCGAGCCGCTCGCCAATCCCCTTCACCCGCCCAGCGATGTCACCCGCGCTGACGCCGCCATGGGTTAGCGCCACATGCAGCAAACCGCCGGCGTTGATCACGTAGTCCGGGGCATAGAGGATATCGCGGGCCATCAGTTGCTCGCCCAGTTCCGCCTCCACTAGCTGATTGTTGGCGGCGCCGGCTACCACGGCGCAGCGCAGCTGCCCGATGCTGCGCTGATTAATAGCCCCGCCCAGCCCGCACGGCGCGAACAGGTCGCAGGGGGTTTCATAGACTGCCTCCAGCGCCAGCGGCTGAGCACCCAGCTCTTGCTCTGCCAGCCGCACCTTGCCGTGATCCAGATCCGCCACCAGTAGCTCGGCACCCTCTGCCTGCAACAGCTCGGCCAGCGCGTAGCCCACGTTACCCAGCCCCTGCAAGGTGACCCGCACGCCGGACAACGAATCGGTCGCCAATCGGGCACGGGCGGCGGCGCGTATGCCGGCCAACACGCCGAGAGCAGTATGGGGTGACGGGTCACCGGCCTGGGTGGTGCTGGTGACGTGCGCGGTCTGCTGGGCAATACAGTCCATGTCGGCACTGCTGGTGCCGCTGTCCATCGCCGTGATGTAGCCGCCTCGCAACGACTCGATGCACCGTCCGAAGGCTTCAAACAACGCGGCCCGGTCTGCCACATGGGGCTGGCGCAAAATCACCGCCTTGCCGCCACCTTGCTCAAGCCCGGCCAGCGCCGCCTTGTAGCTCATACCCCGGGCCAGACGCATGGCATCGGCCAGCGCGTCATCCAGGGTGTTGTAAGCGAGATAACGGCAACCGCCCAGCGCCGGGCCGAGCTTTGTGTTGTGAATGGCGACCACCGCTTCCAGTCCGGTTGCCGGGTCACTGAACAGATGCAGCGCTTCCATTCGCTCTGACCGCATGGCTGCAAACATGTATGCTCTCCCACTTTTTCGAGTGTCTGAAATAACCATACACACTTATCCCCCTCACTGCCTGTGCCGCTTTGGCAAACTTGGCGTCCGCCTGAATTGGAGAGTTGAACATGCGTTGGTTACTGCCGTTTTTCACCGTAATGCTGATGGTTGTGGTCAGCACACCCGATGCCGAGGCTCGTCGCATGGGCGGCGGTAAAAGCTTTGGCAGTTCGCCAACCCACCAGAGCCAGCCGGCGCAGCGCCAGCAAGCCCCGCGTGACCAGCAGGCAGCACCTCGCCAGCAGCAACCCGGCGCAGCCGCCAACTCCGGCGCCCGTCGCTGGCTTGGCCCGCTGGCAGGTATCGCCGCGGGCGGCCTGTTGGCCGCCATGCTGTTTGGTGACGGCTTTGAGGGTATTCAGCTGTTCGACATCCTGCTGCTGGGTCTGATTGCCTTTGTCCTGTTCAAGCTGTTCGCCCGTCGCCCGCAGCCGCAAATGCAGTCAGCCGGCGGTCCAGCTGGCATGCAGCGAGAAGCATCAGGGATGTTCACGCCTGCGTCCGCCGCACCACGCGCGCAGCCGGCACCGCAATACGAGGCACCGGCCTGGTTTGACGCAGAGGTCTTCCTGCGTGGCGCCAAGGAGCACTTCTACACCCTGCAACGCCACTGGCGCGACAACGATATCGCCGGCATGAGCGAATACATGACGCCCGAACTGGTACGTCAGCTGCAGCAGGAGCGCGCACACCAACCACCGACCGCCAATGGGTTTGTCGATCATCTGGAAGCACGCCTGGACGGCATTAGCCAGCGCGATGGCCAAACTCTGGTCACCGTCAGCTTCAGCGGCCTGGACCGCGACAGCGCCGAAGACGCCGGTCAGTGGTTTGATGAAAGCTGGGCACTGGAACGCGCCGACGGCGACAACCAGCCCTGGATCATTAGCGGGATTAGGCAGAACGCCTGAGCGCGCCGCAGGCGCGCTTTAGCTGCAAGCTGCAAGCGTAATTAGGCTGAGTTGGGCAGCTAGGCCGACAAATGATTTCTACGGCCTTACTGCCATGCGTAGCTACAAAGAAGCCCGCGCGATTCACAACCGCGCGGGTTTTGCTTGCAGCTAGCGCCCCGCGCTAGCGGCGCACTGGCCTCTTCTGCAACTTCCGCTGCAATGTCCGCCGGTGCATGCCCAGGGCGCGGGCGGTGGCGGAGATGTTGCCTTCGTGCTCGGCGAGCACCCGCTGGATGTGCTCCCACTGCAGACGGTCAACCGACATTGGGTGTTCGGGTACCAATGATTCCGGGTCTGCCTGTTCCGACAGCAGCGCTGTCAGCACGTCATCAGCGTCAGCCGGTTTGCACAGGTAATTACAGGCACCACGCTTGATGGCTTCCACCGCTGTGGCAATGCTGGAGTAGCCGGTCAAGATAACGATGCGCAGGTCGGGGTAAAGCTCCAGCAAACGCGGCATCAAGACCAGTCCCGAGTCCCCTTCCATCTTCAGGTCCAGCACGGCGTAATCAGGGCGCTGAGCGCGAGCCACCTGCATAGCCTCCTCGGCACCACCTGCGGTATCGACCTGCAGGCCGCGCCGACTCAGAGCGCGCGCCATCACGCGGGTAAAGGTCGGATCGTCGTCCACCAGCAGCACGCGCGGCTGCTCTTCCTGGTTCAGTTCGTCAGTCATCAATTCTCTCCTGCCGCCACCGGCAACTGTACTTCGGTCAGGGTACCACCACCGTCCTGGTTGAACAGCCGCACACTGCCCCCCAGGCGCTCCACTGCGGCCTGACTGAGGAACAGCCCCAGCCCGAAACCCTTCTTGCCCTTGGTCGTCACAAAGGCGGTACCCAGCTGTTCTGCAATATGCAGGGGCACACCGGGTCCATGATCACGAATGCGCAAAATCACCTGCTGGGCATCCCATTGCAGGCTGATCTGGATATTATCCGGGCAGGCGTCGGCCGCGTTGTTCAGCAGGTTAAGCACTGCCTGCCCCAACTCGGGCGTTGCGCGCATCACCGGCGCAGGGCCCTCTGGCAGCGGCAGCCACTGCCAGGCGGCCTCTGGCCGCATCAGTTGCCAACGCTCCAACAAGGCCCGCAGCCACACATCAGCGGACTCGCTCTGCTCCGGCTGCAGGCGGCTGCTTTCAGCGCTGCGCACCATATGCTGCAGGCTCTCCTTGCAGAGCCGGACCTGCTCTTGCAGCACCGCCATGTCTTCTTGCAGTTGGGGGTCGGAATAATCCTTACTGATTTCCTTGAGCAGCACACTCATGGTCGACAGTGGCGTAGACAGCTCGTGCGCCGCGCCGGCGGCCACGCTGGCAATGCCCAGCAACTGCGCATCACGGGCGCTCTGCTCACGGCGCTGCGCCAAACGCTCGGCATGCTGACGCAGGGCATCGGCCATGCGCACGACAAACAGGCTGATCAGCCCGGCACTCATGGCAAAGTTAAGCCACATGCCTATCACGTGCAGGTTGATCAGCCCGCCACCCATAGGGATTTCAAAGGCAGTCAGCGGCTGATACCAGACCAACAGCGCGCTGTAGGAGGTGACTGCCACCACCGCCAGCACGGCGGTGAAAAACCACGGCAAGGTAGCAGCGGCAATGGTCAGCGGCACCAGGTAGTAGGAAACAAAGGGGTTGGTCGGCCCACCCGAGTAATACAGCAGCACGCTGTGGATCACCATGTCGAACAGCAGCTGAATGGCGTACTCCAGGCTGGTCACCGGCCAACCGGTACGCAAGCGCAGCAGGGTCAGGATACTGACCAGCGCCGAGACACTCAGGGCGGCGAGCAACGGCGTCCAGGGCAGCGGAAACCAGCCGCTCAGGTACGCTGCCAGTACCGAAACACTTTGCGCCAGCAATACCAGCAGGCGGATCAACACCAGGCGCCAAAGGTTCTGGCTGGAGGGAGAGAGGGCCAGGGTGTTAACACTCATAAGGGTTCGGTGCGGCACGCGGGAAAAACTCCAGTATAGAGAGCCCGCAGCGCGGGCCGATGTGACACAGGGTCGCATAAAGCGTCAGGTGGCGAAATCCGGGAACTGCCCTGCCGGCGTCGGGTCTGAGTCAACACTGCACAAGGAGAACACCATGCGTACACTGATTCTGCCACTGACCGGTCTGCTGCTCAGCGGCAGCCTGCTGGCCGGCGCCGCGCAGGCCGACGAGCCGCGCTACAACCAGATTTCCCTGCAAACCCAGGTCGAGCAAGCGGTCAATCATGACACCATGCAAGTGACTTTCTATGCCGAGGCCCAGGATCGCGATCCGGCCAAGCTGGCCGAGACCATTACCCGCCGCCTCAATGCGGGCCTGGAAACCGCCCGTCGGAGCCAGAATATTCGCGTCAGCAGCGGCAGCCGCAGCAGCCACCCGGTGTATGACGAGAAGGGTGAGAACATCATTGCCTGGCGCGAGCGTGGCGAGATCAACATCGAAGGTAGCGACTTTGCTGCTATCTCCGCGCTGACCGGTGAGCTACTTGGCGACCTGAGTCTCGGCAGCATGCAGTTCAGCCTGTCGGCCGACAGCCGCCGCGAGACCGAAGACCAACTGATTGCCAGCGCCATCGAAGCCTTCAAAGCCAGGGCCGACATCGCCACCCGCAGCCTCGGTGGTAGCGACTACAAGATCGTCAATCTGAACCTCAACACTCAATACATGCAGCCCGTGCGCTATCGCGCCGAGAAGCTGATGATGGCTGCCGACGCTTCCGGCGGTGCGCCACAGGTCGAAGGCGGTCAGTCAGACGTCAGTGTCAGTGCCAACGGCGTAATCGAAGTTCGCGGCAACTGAGCGACCCACCCTGCCCCTGCGGCCGCGCGCCTCAGGGGCGCATGAAGGCGTACTCTTCGTCATCGTCCAGATTGTTGGCCAGAAAATCCAACTCACTGGCGATGTCCTGCGGCGTGCGCCCTTTCTTGTACACCGCAATCACTTCGCTCATCAGCGCGCGCGCCAAAGCCTGTTCATCATGACCCGCCGCGGCAGCCTTCTCGATGGCCTCAGCCATCGCCTGTTGTGCAATCTTGTATGCAGACATCAGTATTCTCCTGTTCGTGGACGCATTGAAGCATGTACCCAGGCCTCAGGCATTGACCCTAGTCATCATCCAAAGGCGCCTGCAGGTATCTGTCCGTATTGAACGTCTCAACCCAGTCCGGATGGAAGACAATCAGCGCCGCGATTGCCATACCATTGACGAAGCCTTCGGGGAACATCACCAACAGCAGATACCCCAGCAGCTCAACCAGGCTATCTGGCGCGACCAGCTGCCCAGACCAGAGCAGCAGGCCCATCCCGGTGAGCACCGTACCCACAGCACTAAAGCCAGCAGCAAAGAAGGCGCTGATAAAGATATAGAGAAACAGGTTACGTGGCTCACGCGCTTCCAGCGCCCGACTCAGGGCGACGGTAATGGCCACCGGCACCAGCACCCTGAGCAGCCCATTAGCGCCCAGGGCAGCGGCGTCATCCAGCCCCAGCAGCACCAATGCCAGCTGCGCGATGGCAGCAGCTGCCAGAGCCAGAGGCCAGTCAAGAATCAGAGTCACGGCGGTCAAGCCAAGAAAGTGCACCGTCAAGCCACTATCAAAGCCGCGACGCACCAACCACAAGGCAAACAGAGCGAAGGCACACCCGTAAAACAGGTGCTGACGGCGGCTATCTGCGACCAGCTCCACCCAACTGACGCGGGCCAGCGCCCACAGGGTAGCCCCTGCGTACAACAGCAGACATAGGGTGGCCTGCAGTGGGGTCAACAGAGCTGCCGATACCATGCCAGTCTCCTCGAACGGTGGCAGGCATGATAGCAGGCGTGGCGGGTCAAAAGGAGTAATGCATTCGGGCCTGCGAGGGTCTAGAATGACCGCAAAGTCAGTCAAGCCTTGTTCGCAGCAACGTACTGCACCACCTATAAGAAGGCCGCCCCATGCCAAGTCGACTGTACCCGGAAGATCAGAAGCGCGTGGACCAATACCTCGCCTCGCCAGTTCATCAGGTTGAACGCCGGCCGTTTCGGGTCTGGATACTCGTTGCGATCGTGATCGCCTCGGTGGTTGGCTTGGGGTTGCTGTCGCGCCTGCTGGCCCAGCTCGTCGCCGTCTGAGCGACCATGCCCGCACCCGCCCAAGCGGCCAATCGCCGCACAGCGCCGACTGACGCCCGTTTCCCTTATCCGTGAGAAACCAAGATGTCAGACTCAGCAACTCCCAGCGCACCTCCGCGCATTGTCGTAGTCGGCGGTGGCGCCGGCGGCCTGGAATTGGCTACCCGCCTGGGCCGCAAGCTAGGCCGCAAGGGCAAGGCCAGAATCACCCTGGTCGACGCCAACATGACCCATATCTGGAAGCCCCTGCTGCATGAGGTCGCTGCCGGCTCCCTGAACTCCACCGAAGACGAGCTTAATTACGTGGCCCAAGGCAAGTGGAATCACTTCGCCTTTCAACTGGGCGCCATGACGGGCCTGGACCGCGAGCGCCGCACCATTCAACTGGCCGCCATCGCTGACGAAAAAGGTGTCGAACTGATCGCCCCGCGCGAGCTGGACTACGACTATCTGGTGATCGCCGTTGGCAGCACCACCAATGACTTCAATACGCCCGGCGCTGCGGAACACTGCCTGTTCCTCGATACCCGAGCCCAGGCCGAGCGCTTTCACCGCCAGCTGTTGAACCAGTACATGAAGGCCCAGGCCAGCGAGCGCGGTGCCACCCGCGAACCAATCAACGTAGCGATCATCGGCGCCGGCGCCACCGGCGTCGAGCTGTCTGCCGAGTTGCACCACGCAGCCCAGTTGCTGCGCGCCTACGGCTTCAACCGGATCAGCCCGGAAGACCTCAACATCAACATTATCGAAGCCAGTCCACGCCTGCTGCCGGCACTGCCGGAGCGTATTGGCGGACCAGTCACAGAGATCTTGCGAGACCTGGGCGTACACCTGCACACCGGCTCTCCGGTCAAAGAGGTCAAAGCCGACCGACTGGTGCTGGGCAACGGTGAGGAAATCCCCGCCAGCCTCAAGGTCTGGGCGGCCGGTATTCGTGCTCCGGCCTTCCTTGCCGGCCTGGGCATGCCGACCAACCGCATCAACCAGCTGGAAGTGGACCGCACCCTCAAGGTAACCGGCGAAGAACGCATTTACGCCTTCGGCGACTGCGCCGCCTGCCCTACCGATGAGCCCGGCAAGTTTGTACCGCCACGGGCGCAAGCAGCTCACCAGCAGGCTAGTCTGCTGGCGAAAAACCTGCGCAACCTGCTCGACGGCAAACCCGA
>DBHE01000273.1:0-508 GCA_002296055.1 Pseudomonadaceae bacterium UBA836 | reverse complement strand
ACGGCTCGCTGATCTCGCTGTCGACCTTCAGCGCTGTGGGGAATCTGATGGGCAACCTGACCGGCAACGTGATGCTGGAAGGCCGCCTGGCACGCATGTTCTACGTATCGCTGTATCGCATGCACCAGATGGCCCTGTACGGCGTGCCACGCACGCTGATGCTAATGCTCAGCGACCAGTTCGGGCGAACCACTGAACCGCGCCTGAAGCTGCACTGAGCGCCTCTGAGGCCACCAACAAACCCCGCCGCGTGCGGGGTTTTGTTCTGGTTTGGTGCGAACTGCGGAGCGACACACTCCTCGCGCCTGCCTGATCAACCGCTACGCCGAGAGGAGCAGCGGTTAAACGTTCTCAGCATCGCGCTGTTGCCGATTCAGCCTTTCGCCTTTTACGGCGAGCCAAGGGGGGCTGCTTGCCCAGCCCCCCTTAGCAATCCCCCGGGGCACCCGACTACGCGACCCTTCGGGTTCGCAGCGTTGCTCGGTTTATCGGGGAGTCATAAAACTCG
>DBHE01000117.1 GCA_002296055.1 Pseudomonadaceae bacterium UBA836 | reverse complement strand
TCAATATTGTGGTCTTTCAGGTGAATCGGCTTGGCCATGAATCACTTGTGATAGGGATGACGATTGAGAATGGTCCAGGCCCGATACAGCTGCTCAGCGAGCAGGATACGCACCAACGGATGCGGCAACGTCAATGGCGACAGAGACCAGCGCTGGTCGCTGCGCGCCGTCACCTCGTCCGGCAGCCCTTCCGGCCCGCCCACCATCAGGTTGACGGTGCGCGCATCCAGACGCCAGCTGTCCAGTTGCTCGGCGAGCGTCTCGGTAGACCAGGCGCGACCATTGACCTCCAGGGTGACGATACGTTCCCCGGGCTGAACGGCTGCCAGCATCTGTTCGCCCTCACGCCGCATCAAGCGCGCGACGTCAGCGTTCTTGCCACGCGTGGTCAGAGGAATTTCCACCAACTCCAGCGGCAGCTCTGGCGGCAGGCGCTTGGCGTATTCCTGATAGCCCTGCTCGACCCAGCGCGGCATGCGCGAAGCCACGCTGATCAGGCGAATGCGCAAACCGGCCTACTCGGTCGGTTGCTGCTGGGCGGCGCGACGCGACTCGGCACTCTGCCAGAGGCGTTCCAGGTCATAAAACTCACGGGTGGCCGGCTGCATGATATGGACCACCACATCGGCCAGGTCGACCAGCACCCACTCACCGGATTCCTTGCCTTCGACACCCATCGGCTGGCGACCGGCTTCTTTGGCCTTCTCAACCACGTTGTCTGCCAGCGCCTTAACCTGGCGGTTGGAGGTACCGCTGGCGATGATCATGTAGTCGGTCACGCTGGTGTGCTCACGTACATCGATCTTGACGATGTCCTTGGCCTTGAGCTCTTCCAGGGCATCCACGACCAGCTGGACCAGTTCTTCAATCTGCATGGGGGTTTTCAATCCTCGGTTGAGGGCCGGTACAGCCCTTCGTTGTCAATATAGTCAAGCACCGCGTCCGGCAACAGAAAGCGCGGTGAAGCGCCCGCTGCAACCAGCGCACGAATATGTGTGGCGGAAATCGCCAGCGGCGTTTGCGACAGGCAGATGATCTGCCCATGGCTACGCTCGGGCTGGCTTGCACTGCGCGCTGCCAGCAGGTCTTTCAGTACCTCGGGGACTTCCAGGTCGTAATCGGGCCGCTGCAGCACTACCAGATTGGCCAGCTGCAGCAGCTCTTCCCAGCGGTGCCAACTTGGCAATCCGCAAAAGGCATCCCAGCCAAGCACCATAAACAGCGCGACCTCTGCGCCCAGTTCGGCGCGCAGGGTTTCCAGGGTTTCTACGGTGTAGGACGGACGCTCGCGCCGCAGCTCCCGGTCATCCACCTGCAAGTCACCCTGCTGCCCGACCGCCAATTCCACCATACGTAGCCGCGCATCGGCGCTAGCGCCGGGCTGGTCGCGATGGGGTGGCCGGGCGCTGGGGATCAGCCGCAGCTCATCCAGCTGCAGCTGCTCACGGACTTCCACGGCACTGCGCAGATGACCGAAGTGAATCGGGTCAAAGGTGCCGCCCAGCAGACCAACGCGGCGCATCAGCGACGGCTCACTGACGAATATGACCGTCGCCGAAGACCACGTACTTCTCGCTGGTCAGCCCTTCCAGACCAACCGGGCCGCGGGCATGAATCTTGTCGGTGGAGATGCCAATTTCCGCGCCCAGGCCATACTCGAAACCATCGGCAAAACGGGTCGAGGCATTAATCATCACCGAACTGGAGTCCACCTCAGCGATGAAGCGGCGAGCCCGGGTGTAATCCTCGGACACCATGGCATCGGTGTGCTGCGAGCTGTAGGTATTGATGTGCTCGATGGCCGCATCCATATCGGCGACCACGCGGATCGAGAGAATCGGCGCCAGATACTCCGTCGACCAGTCTTCCTCGGTTGCCGCAACGGCGTCAGGCAGCAGTGCGCAGGTGGCCGGACAGCCACGCAGCTCAACGCCCTTGGCCGCATACAGCGGCGCCACGCGCTGCAGGAAAGGCCCGGCAATGGCCTCGTTGACCAGCAGGGTTTCCATCGCGTTGCACACACCGTAACGATGGGTCTTGGCGTTGATGACAATGGCCTCGGCCTTGTCAAAGTCGGCGCGATCATCCACATACACGTGACAGATACCGTCCAGATGCTTGATGACCGGCACCCGCGCCTCACGGCTGATGCGCTCGATCAGGCCCTTGCCGCCGCGCGGCACGATCACATCAACGTAGTCGGGCATGGTAATCAGCGCGCCAACCGCCGCGCGATCCGTGGTTTCTACCACCTGCACAACGTCATCCGGCAAACCGGCCGCCGCCAGGCCCTGACGCAGGCACTCGGCAATCGCGCGGTTGGAATGGATGGACTCGGAGCCGCCACGCAGGATGCAGGCATTGCCCGATTTCAGGCAGAGACTGGCCGCCTCTACCGTTACGTTCGGGCGGGACTCGTAAATGATACCGATCACACCCAGCGGCACCCGCATCTTGCCAACCTGAATGCCGGAGGGGAGAAACTTCATGTCACGCAGCGCGCCGACCGGATCGTCCAGGCCCGCAACCTGACGCAAACCCTCGACCATGGCGGCCAGGCGAGCCGGCGTAAGCGCCAGACGATCCAGCATGGCGTCATCCAGGCCATTGTCACGGCCGGCCTGCAGGTCCAGCTGATTGGCCGCAACCAGTTCCTCGGTGGCGGCTTCAATAGCCTCGGCAGTCGCCAGCAGGGCAGCATTCTTGACGGCGGTTGGGGCACGGGCAATCACGCGCGAGGCCGTGCGGGCCTGCTGCCCCAGCGTCGTCATGTATACCGCTACCTGTTCCGCACTCATGCTAACTCCTGCCACCGGTTGACCAAATGCGGCATTATAGCCGGGTCACCAATGGCTTGACAGCGCCGCCTGCGGTCGCTGTGCAATTCAATGTGTCATCCACCGCCTGCTACCATGAGCCCATGCCCGATACCCGCACCCGCATACCCTCCCCGGCACCCCTGCCAGAGCATTTCTTTCAGCAAGATGCTCGTCAGTTGGCGGTCGCCCTGCTCGGCAAGGTGATTCGCCGCCGACTGAACGGCCAGTGGCTGGCGGCGCGCATCATCGAGACCGAGGCGTACCTGCTGGAGGAGCGCGGTAGCCACGCCTCGCTCGGCTACACCGAGGCCCGACGCGCGCTGTTCATGGAGCCCGGCACCATTTACATGTACTACGCCCGGGGCGGCGATTCGATGAACTGCAGCTCACTGGGCGAAGGCTGCGGCGTGCTGCTCAAGTCGGGCCATCCAGTGGTCGACACGCTCAGCCCGGCCGCAAGCCTGGCGCAGATGCAAGCGCTCAACCCCAGCGCCAGCGGCGGCGTTCGCGCACCAGAGCGGCTGTGCGCCGGGCAAACACTGCTGTGCCGTTCACTGCAAATCCGCGTAGGCGATTGGAACGCGCAGCGCTTTAGCGCTGACCAGCTGCTGCTCGAAGACGACGGCTACCAGCCCAGCCAGGTACTACGCGCCCCACGCCTGGGTATCCCCAGCGGCCGCGACGAGCACCTGCTGTACCGCTGGGTCGACGCAGCCTACAGCCGACACTGCACCCGCAACCCGGCCAGGCGCGGCCAGATTGAAGGCGAGCACTACCACCGCCTGGCGCTGGAAGCAGCGCGCCAGCAGGCGCGACAGGAAAGCCATCCATGCTGAGCGATCTGACCCAATGGCTGGGCGCCCACAGCCAATGGCTGGGGGTAGCTATCTTTCTGGTGTCGCTCACCGAGTCGCTGGCGGTCGCCGGCTTGGTCGTGCCGGGCGTGTTCCTGCTGTTTGCCTTCGCCGCGCTGGCAGCCAGTGCCGACATGCCGCTACTGGAAGCCATTGCCTGGGCGTTCTTCGGCGCGGTCATTGGTGATTTACTCAGCTTTGCTCTGGGGCGCTGGTTTCATCAGGATATCCGCCGCCTGTCGCTGTTTCGCCGCCACCCGCAATGGATCGACCGCGGCGAGCGTTTTTTCCGGCGTTATGGCTGGGTCAGCGTGGTGCTGGGCCGCTTCATCGGACCTATCCGCCCCATCATCCCGCTGGTTGCCGGCATGTTCGACATGCCCGCCTGGCGCTTTATCGTCATCAACCTGCTATCAGCACTGGCCTGGGCTCCGGCCTACCTGATACCCGGCTATTCGGCGGGACGGGCCGCGCGCTGGGCAGTACCACCGCTGTTCTGGAATCAGGCACTAAGTGTCGCCGTAGGGGCCGTGATCGTGGTTGGTGGCAGCCTCTACCTGCTGCGCCTGCAGCGGCGCTGGAGCGCGCTGGCTGCAGCAGCACTCTGCTTGCTGGCATTACTGGTGCTGACCAGCAACCAGAGTGCACTGGCGATATTCAGCGACACCCTGATCAGCAGCCGCGAATACCTGCAACTGCCAGGCACCGAGCGGCTGCGCCTGTTGCACCCCAGCCTGCTGCTGGTCGCCCTGCCAATTGCACTGCTGTTGCTGGCCTGTCGTCAGTGGCGCGCCCTGAGTCTGTTGCTGCTGACACTGGGCTTTGCCGTGCTGCTGGACTGGGTGGTTGGTCTGAGCCCACTGGCGGCAACCAGCGCGCTGGTGCTCTCGCTACTCTGCGCCCTGCTGGTGATCTGCAACCGGGGGCGGCATTTCTGGTGGCGCGCCAGTTGGCTACTGTACCCACTGCCGCTGATTGGCCTGCTGCTTAGCAACCTGCTGCAACACGAGGCGCTGGGGCCACTGGAGCTGCTGCGTGCTCTGCTCTGCGCCGCCAGCGCCGGGCTGCTGGCGTGCTGGTTGACTGAGCGCTTCGGTCCGCTGCCGCCAGCGCCGCGGGCGCTGCAATGGCTAATCGCGCTATGGCCCTATCTGATTGCCATCTGGCTGCTGTGGTGAGCCGCTGATCCGACGTTACGCCATCAACGCTTGGCTCGGTGAGTTCAGGCCTGCACCTGCTGCAGCCAATCACCAATGCGCTGCAAACGTTCCTCTGGCCGATCGATAGCCAGCAACTGGTTTTTCTGCTCAAGCGCCAGCGGCAAGAGGCTGGTCAGTTGCCAGGCCAGCCGCTGCTGGCTGTCCTCAACCGGCGGCAAGTCCAAGCGCTGCACCAGCGGATGCTGCAGCAAGGCCTGGTGCAAACTGAGCAGTTCATCGTGATCAGGCAGCAGGGCAGCATCCAGCTGCTCGGGAATCCAGTGCGCCTGCGCGGTCACCAGCCCGTCCTCTGCCACCTCTACCTCGCTCAGACGCGCCCGCCGTCCGCCTAGTACACGAATACCCAGCAAGCCGTTATCGCGCTGCTGCCAGTCAATAATCCGCGCCTCGCAACCAATCGCGCCAAAGCGCAGATTACCCGAGCCCACCTCAGAGCCGGATTCCAGCCCAACCACGACAAAACCCTGCTGCTGACGGAAACAGCGGCTAACCATATCCAGATAGCGCGCCTCGAAAATCTGCAGATCCAGATGGCAGCCAGGCACCAGCAGGGACTTCAACGGAAAGAGTGCTGTTGCTTCGCTCATGCGTTTCCCCCGGAGGCCGCCTGCTCAGCGCCCTCTTGTCAATCTCGCCCACCCAACATAGCCTGCCGACAGGTGGTTGGATCATTCAGCAAACCAATGAAAGCCAAACCTGCATTGACCCCCACCCGCCCCCTTGCAAACATGCTGGCGTAGACACCTTCGCGCCGCAGGGTAACACTGCCGGGCGCACCCCACACAATAAGAGTCACGGAGAGCAATATGACAGCCATTCCCGTATCTGAACTTACTTCCCTCATCGGCAAGGACATGGGGCATTCTGATTGGCTGCTGGTCGATCAGGAGCGCGTCAACCAGTTCGCCGAGTGCACTGGCGACCACCAGTTCATTCACATCGACGAAGAAAAAGCCAAGAAGACCCCGTTCGGCGGCACCATCGCCCATGGCTTCCTGTCACTGTCGCTGGTGCCGACCCTGTCCGAAGGCCTGCTGCCGCGCCCGGAAGGTCTGAAAATGGCCGTCAACTACGGCATGGACAGCCTGCGCTTCATCCAGCCGGTTCGCGTTGGCTCGCGCGTGCGCCTGCACAGCACCATCATTGACGTTACCGAGAAAAACCCGGGCCAGTGGCTGCTCAAAGCCCGCAACACCCTGGAAATCGAAGGCGTGGACAAGCCCGCATTCATCTCCGAAGGCCTGTCGCTGTATTTCGTCTGATCTGATCAGACACTCAGAGGCACCCGACCAGCGATGCGCCGGTCGGGTGCTACTCTCCCCAGCGCGGAATAAGCGCCTGCTCCATTCCCAACTGCCCCAGAATTCGCGCCACCACAAAATCGACCAGATCATCAATCGACTGCGGCTTGTGATAAAAGCCGGGGCTCGCCGGCATGATCACCGCGCCCATTTGGCTGAGCTTCAGCATGTTTTCCAGATGAATACTGGAAAATGGCGTCTCACGCGGCACCAGAATCAGCTTGCGACGTTCTTTCAGCGCCACATCGGCGGCCCGCTCAATAAGGTTATTACTGGCGCCGGTCGCAATCGCCGACAGCGTACCGGTTGAACAGGGACACACCACCATCGCCGAGGGCGCGCCACTGCCTGAGGCCACCGGCGCCATCCAGTCCTGCTTGCCGTAGACCCTGATTTGCCCTGCTGCCGCCTTGAACTGCTCGGTCAGATACTGCTCCAGCGCCTGCGGCTTTGGCGGCAACTGCCACTCAGTCTCGGTAGCAACGACCAACTGCGCCGCCTGCGAAATCAGGAACGACACCTCAACCCCGGCCTCAACCAGGCAGCCGAGCAGCCGCATCGCGTACTGAACACCCGATGCGCCGGTTACCGCCAGCGTAACCCTCTCAGCCATGCCGCGCCTCCAGCGCCTGAATCAAGCGCTGGTGAATGCCGCCAAAGCCGCCATTACTCATCACCACCACCCGCGTCTGCGGCGTTGCCGTAGCCACCACCTGCTCGACAATGGCATCCAGGTCGCTGGCCACCTGGGCCGGGACCGGGCTATCTGAGACCACGCCATCCAAGGACCAGTCCAGACCTGCCGGCTGATACCAGAACACCTCGGATGCATCAGCAACACTGGCAGGCAGCGCCGCCATGTGGCTGCCAAGACGCATGGTGTTGGAGCGCGGCTCAATGACTGCAATCAGCGGCGCATCGCCAATCTGCGCGCGCAAGCCAGCCAGCGTGGTGGCAATGGCCGTCGGGTGGTGGGCAAAATCGTCATACACGCTGATGCCGTTGATCTCGGCCAGCTTCTCCATGCGCCGCTTGGCATTACGGAAGCCGCCCAGTGAGGCAATCCCCTGCGCTGGCGTCACACCCACATGGCGCGCAGCCGCCAAGGCCGACAAAGCATTGGCCACGTTGTGCTGGCCAGTCTGCGGCCATTCGGCCACGCCCTGCAGCTCACCGTCTAGCCACACCTCAAAGCGCGAACCATCATCGCTGAGCAGGCGCGCCTGCCAGGTGCCGCCCTCGCCCGTTGTCTGACACGGCGTCCAGCAGCCCATCTTGATGACCCGTTGCAGCGCCGCGTCCTGCGCCGGGTGGATGATCAGGCCGGACGCGGGAACGGTGCGCACCAAATGGTGAAACTGACGTTCGATAGCCGCCAAGTCAGGGAAGATATCCGCGTGGTCAAATTCCAGGTTGTTCAGCACGGCCGTACGCGGACGGTAGTGAACAAATTTGGAGCGCTTGTCGAAGAAGGCGCTGTCGTACTCGTCTGCTTCCACTACAAAAAAGGGCGTACCGCCAAGGCGCGCGGAGATACCAAAGTTCTGCGGCACCCCGCCAATCAGAAAACCGGGCGACATACCCGCATCTTCCAGCAGCCAGGCCAGTAGGCTCGACGTTGACGTTTTGCCGTGGGTGCCGGCCACCGCCAGTACCCAGCGATCCTGCAGCACATGCCGCGCCAGCCATTCCGGGCCGGAAACATAGGGCATGCCCTGATCGAGCATGTACTCCACCGCCGGATTGCCGCGCGCCATGGCGTTACCGACAATGACCAGATCTGGCGCCGGCGTGAGATGCGCCGGGTCATAACCTTCTTGCAACACGATCCCCTGCTCGGCCAGCTGGGTGCTCATGGGCGGGTAGACATTGGCATCCGAGCCGCTGACCTCATGGCCCAGCTCGCGTGCCAGCAAGGCCAGCGACCCCATAAAGGTGCCACAGATGCCGAGAATGTGGAGATGCATGAATATTCCTTGTCACTGTCGTAGGGCTACAGCTTACGCTGAAAGCTGAACAGAATGGCGACGGCCGCGCCGATGTCAAGCACCCGGCGTCCGCCCGACGGACATGCAAGCGCAACAGCTTTTCGGCTATCATGCGCGCATCTGTCCGCCCCTGCCCCGCTTCCGGGGCGTTTTTGTTGCACTATTGAGCCCGGACGACTTCGATCACGTCTTTCACATGGAGTTCGCATGACCGTCAAAAACGCTTTTTATGCCCAATCCGGTGGGGTCACCGCCGTCATTAACGCCTCTGCTGCAGGCGTCATTGAAACGGCTCGCCAATACCCGGATCAGATCGGCACTGTCTACGCTGGTCGCAACGGCATCATCGGCGCGCTGACCGAAGAACTCATCGACACCAGCCTTGAGTCAGCTGAAGACATCGCTGGCCTGCGCCACACCCCGTCCGGCGCATTCAGCTCCTGCCGCTACAAGCTGAAAAGCCTGGAAGCCAACCGCGCCGAGTATGAGCGCCTGATTGAAGTCTTCAAGGCCCACAATATCGGCTACTTCTTCTATAACGGCGGCGGTGACTCCGCCGACACGTGCCTGAAGGTCTCCCAGCTGTCCGAGACGTTGGGCTACCCGATCCAGGCCATCCACGTACCCAAGACCGTGGACAACGACCTGCCCATCACCGATTGCTGCCCTGGCTTTGGCTCGGTGGCCAAATACGTCGCCACGTCCATCCGTGAAGCCGGTTTTGACGTTGCCTCCATGGCTGCCACCTCTACCAAGGTGTTCATTCTCGAAGTAATGGGCCGCCACGCCGGCTGGATCACTGCCGCCTGCGGCCTGGCCAGCGAAGGTGAGGGTCAACCGCCGCACATTCTGCTGTTCCCGGAAGTCGAGTTTGACCAGCCGGCCTTCCTGGCCCGCGTCGACGAATGCGTCAAAACCTACGGCTACTGCGTGATCGGCGTGTCAGAAGGCATCAAGAACAAGGAAGGCAAGTTCCTCTCCGAGTCCGGCCTGACCGACGCCTTCGGCCACGCCCAACTGGGCGGCGTGGCGCCGACCATTGCCAAGCTGGTCAAGGACGAGCTGGGCTACAAGTACCACTGGGCCGTTGCCGACTACCTGCAGCGCGCCGCCCGCCACATCGCCGCCAAGGTGGACGTGGACCAGGCCTACGCCCTGGGCAAGGCTGCCGTGGAAATCGCCATGCAGGGCAAGAACGCCATTATGCCGGCCGTACGCCGCTTGAATGACGCGCCCTACGAGTGGGACATCATTGAAGCACCGCTCAAGGATGTGGCTAACGTCGAGAAGTTCATGCCGCGCGACTTCATCACCGAAGACGGCTTCCACATTACCGAAGCCTGCCGCCGCTATCTGTCTCCGCTGATCCAGGGTGAAGACTTCCCGCCCTTCAGCAACGGCCTGCCGCAGTACGTAACCCTGAAGCGACAGACGGTCGAGAAAAAACTGCCCCCCTTCTCGGTCTGACGTCCATACTGAGCAGCAAAGCAAAACAACAAACCGCCCGCAGCCAACGCGCTGCCGGCGGTTTTTTTATGCTCTGCGATTGCAGATTGCACAGGCCTGATGCAGGATGCGGATAGTGACCGCAAAAAACTCCACAGACACTTAATGACCGTTACCAGGGGATTCGTATGCGCATAGTACAGGCTGATGTTGACCACCTTGACGAAGTGACCCCGCTGTTCATCAAGTATCGCGAGACCTACGGCCAACTACCTAAACCAGAAGCCTCCCGCCGCTTTCTCGAAGCACGCCTGGTACACGAGCAGGCCATCATTCTGATCGCCGAAGACGACGACAGCGGCAAGGCGCTGGGCTTCTGCCAGTTCATCCCCAGTTTCTCCGCGTTAACGCTCTCTGCCAGCTGGGTGCTCAAGGGCATCTATGTAATTGAAGAAGCGCGCCGTCAGCTGGTGGCCGACAAACTGATCAACCATGCCAAAAACCTGGCGCGCGACGCTGGTATCGAGCGCATGACGGTGATGACCGGCGAGGACAACATGGCCGCCCAGAGCCTGTATCGCTCCCTCGGTTTCAGCAATGACCACGACTTCATGTACTTCGCCCTGAAACTGAAATAAGCCTGCCCGCCCGGGCGGCCGACGCCGTCCGGGTCAACCCCCTCCCGCAAAACCGCTTGCGGGCTGTTGCTCCCACCACGTTGCCGCCATACAATGAAAATCATTTCCATTTGTAAGCGCAACGCACATGCCGTACGCCCGCCCTCAGGACGCTAGCTGCCGCCAGCACCTGACAGCCTTACCTGCATCTTGCTGCTGTGCCCGACCGCTACCGGGGAGCTCATGACGCCCGCCGACCCGACACCGTCGTCCGTCGCCGGTCTCTATCGTGACCACCACCGCTGGCTGATTGGCTGGCTGCAGCGTCGTCTCGGCTGTTCACAGCAAGCTGCTGACCTGACCCAAGACACGTTCGTGCGGCTGCTGGCCAAGGACGACATGCCCAGCCTGCGCGAGCCCCGCGCCTTTCTGACCACCGTTGCCAAGCGAGTGCTCTCCAACCACTGGCGACGCGATCAGTTAGAGCAAGCCTACCTCGCTGCGCTGGCCGCCCAGCCCGAGCCGGTCGCCATGTCGCCGGAAGAACACGCACTACTGATCGCCACGCTGGTGGAAGTAGACCAGTTGCTTGATGGCTTACCTGCCCAGGTACGTCATGCGTTTTTGCTGGCCCAGCTGGAAGGCCTGAACCAGGCTGACATTGCCGAGCGCCTGGCCATCTCGCTCAGCACAGTCAAACGTCACCTGCGGCGCGCAGCCCTGCAATGCTACTTTGCGCTGGAGACAGCATGAGCGGCGTCACGCCCCCCATCCCACGGGCCATCGCGATACGCGCCGTGGATTGGCACCTGGCTCTGCTGTCAGGCGAGCTGGATGAGTCCGCCCTGCAACGTTGGCTCTGCGAACATGTTGACCATCGGCGCGCCTGGGAGCATATCCAGACCACCAATCAACGTCTGGGCTCCATGCTGTCCCCTGCAGCACAGGCCGCTCTGCTGACCCCGGCCGGCGAGCAGCGCCGACAAGCCGTCAAAGCACTTAGCCTGCTGCTGTTTGCTGCCGGCGCAGGCTCGCTCGGCTACCAGCAATTGCCCTGGCGCGAGGCACTGGCCGATATGCGCACCGCGGCCGGCGAGCGCCGTCGCCTCACCCTGCCCGGCGGCGTACAGCTGGCCATCAATAGCGCCAGCGCAGTGAATCTGCAGCACAACAATGAGGCGCTAGACATCTGCCTGCTGGCTGGCGAGATTCTGCTCGACAGCATGGGAGCAACTCAGCCGGCGCTGCGAGTGCAGAGCGAACAGGGCCTGGTCAGCAGCCATCACGCCAGTCGTTTCAGTGTGCGCAGCTGCGGCGACCAAACCCGGGTCGATGTGCTGGCTGGCAGTGTACAGGTGCAGCCAGACGCACTCAGCCAGCCGCCTATCGTGCTGGAGGCCGGCCAGGCTCTGAACTTTGACCGCGAGCGTGCCAGCGCCCCCGGCACCGCCAATGAGCTGGACAGTGCCTGGGTGGACAACATGCTGATTGCCGCCAGTACGCCACTGGGCAGCTTCCTCGACACCTTATCGCGCCACCGTAAAGGCTTTCTCGGCTACGACCCGCAGATCGCCGGGCTGAGCGTGTCCGGCACCTACCCACTGGACGACACCGATCGCATTCTCGCCTCGCTGCAGCGCACCCTACCCGTGCGCCTGCAGACCCTGAGCCGCTACTGGGTGCGCGTTCTACCTGCGTAATTTTTTGCGCCAACTGAGCTGTTTTTGATTTTCGCGGGACAGGTACAGGTAAATGCCAGGGAAGTGCCGATCAACTCCGCATGCCCTCTGGCGTTCAGGCTGGGCCGCAATCAAGGCGTGATTTCGAAGGCATGTCGGGACCTGTCGAGAAATCACAACACAGAGTGCGGCCCAGCCTGAACGCCCCGTAGGGCGAGCGCTCAAGCATGCACCTGCTGCGTTGCGCTGTTTGCCAATAGAACCACTATTGGCCGCACATCGCGCCTTGCATCTGCACGCTCGAGCACTCGCAGAGGGCGTGTGGAATTGATCAGCACTTCCCTAGCGCGCCCCTGCCAACCCTGTAACGATCAAGGAAGCCACATGAAACGTCCTCCCTTTGCCCGTCGGCGATTAGCCGCGCTGACCGGCGCACTGCTGCTGGGCAGCACCGTCATGCTAGCCAGCGGCGCCACGCACGCCGACACCACGACCGCTCGTCACTACGAGGTCGCTGCCGGCAGCCTGGAAAATGCGCTAAATCAATTCGGCCGCTAGGCCGGCATCCTGCTCAGCTATGACCCTGCGCTGGTGCGCGATCACCAGGCCAGCCAATTACGTGGTGAATACGGCGTACTGGAAGGGCTGCAGCAATTGCTGCGCGGCACGGGCCTGCAGGCTATCCCGCAGGCCGATGGCAGCTACAGCCTGGCGCCACTGCAAACAGCCGAAGGTGTCACCGCGCTGCCGGCCATGCTGGTCTCTACCCAGGGCGCGAGCGCAACGACCGAGGGCAGCGACTCCTACACTACAGAATCGATGGCCTCCTCCACCGGGCTTGAGCTGTCGATCCGTGATACGCCGCAGTCGGTCACTGTCGTCACGCGCGAGCGCATGAACGACCAGAATCTGACCTCTATCTCCCAGGTGCTGGATCAGGTTGTCGGTATCGAGGCGAACAGCACCAGCGCGCTGGGCAGCGACGGCATCAGCTACATGTCACGCGGCTTCTCGGTGGAAAATTATCTGGTCGACGGTGTGCCGCGGCCCACCGGCATTTACGGCTTTACCGAAGAAACCGCCGACATGATCGCTTACGACCGCATCGAGGTGGTGCGCGGCGCCTCCGGCCTGATGTCTGGCATGGGCTCCCCCGCCGCCAGCGTTAACCTGGTGCGCAAGCGCGCTACCGCCACCCCGCAGGTACAGATCAACGTGCAGGGTGGCGCCTGGGACATGTACCGTGGCGAAGTGGACGTCAGCGGGCCGCTGCTCGATTCCGGCCGACTGCGCGGCCGGCTAGCAGCGGCCTACCAGGAGAACGACAGCTTCGTGGACCGCGAGCACCATGAACAGCAGGCGCTCTTTGGTGTGCTCGAGGCCGATCTGAGCGAAAGCACACTGTTGTCAGCAGGCTTCGAGTATCAGGATTTCAACAACCAGGGCGCCTCGCGCGGCGGCCTGCCGCTGTTCTATAGCGACGGCAGCTATACCGATCTGTCACGCTCAACCAACTCTGGCACCGACTGGTCCGACTTTACCCGCGACAGCTTGAACTTCTTTGCCCGCCTGGAACATCAGCTGGGCGACCGCTGGCAACTGAAAATCCAGGCCGAACACAAAAGCGGCGGCTACGACGAGAGCCTGGGCTACAACTACGCCCGCTGGATCGACAAGCAGACCGGCGCCGGCGGCACGCTGTATATGACCCGTTGGGCCGCTGACCAGGAGATAACCGCTTTCAACGCAAGCCTGCAGGGCAGCTTCGACTGGCTGGGCCAAGAGCACCAGCTGTTGTTCTCGGCCTTCCACGCCGACTATGCCAATGAGGGCGACAATTACCCAGGCTGGTACAACGGCACTATGCCGGTGTCGCTGCCCAATTCCTTTGAGTTCTATGAAACCGGCTACTGGCCCAAGCCCGACCTGAGTGCAACGGGCGGCACCTTCGGCTCGGATGTCAAAACCACCGCCTACGCGGCGGCCATGCGCCTGAATCCAACCGAGCGGGTACACCTGCTGGTCGGCGCCCGCGTCAGCGACTGGCAGCAGGATGACTGGACCAAAACCGCCGCCGGTGCCAAGACCACCACGCCGATCACCAACGATAACGGCGTGGTAACCCCCTACGCCGGCCTGGTGTTCGACTTGACCGAGCAATGGTCCACCTACGCCAGCTACACCGCCATCTTTGAGCCGCAGAACGAACAGGACATCAGTGGCAAGACGCTCGACCCGCTGGAGGGCAACAACTACGAGCTGGGCCTCAAGGGTGAGCTGATGGACGGCCGCCTGAATGCCACTCTCTCGGTGTTTCAGCTGCAGCAGGAGAATCTCGCGGTTTCACTCGGCCCGGGCTTCGTTACGCCTAACGGCGCTCAGGCTTACCGCGCCGAAGCAGGCGCCGAGTCCGAAGGCTTCGAGTTGGAGCTTGCCGGTGAGCTGGCTGAGGGCTGGCAGGTGGCTGGCGGCTTTGCCCGCACCACCACCGAGAACAGCACCGGCGATCACATCAACCGCTACATCCCGGACAACACCTTCAAGCTGTTCACCACCTATGAGTGGGATCAACTGCTGCACGGCCTGACCGTTGGCGGCAACCTGCGCTGGCAAGACGAAGCCGTTGCCGAAGATGCCGGCCCCAATGGCGAGGATTTCGTGCAGGACAGTCTGTTTCTGGTCGACCTACTGGCCAAATACCGGGTCAACGAGCAGTTGAGCGTGGCGCTAAACCTGAACAACGCTTTCGACAAAACCTACTACAGCGGCATGCAGTACATCGGCCGCTATGGCGAGCCACGCAACCTGGTGGCTTCGGCCCGCTGGCAGTTCTAAGCCAGCAGGCGCGGGGGCGGGAAGCCGCCCCCGCGCTCTACGACCAAGGTTCACCCCTTTTTGCTTGGTATAGCCGGCCCGATGCGCCTATAATGCCCGCCAATTTTCCACTACGGCCCCTCAGGTAACCCATGAGCTACGACAAGATCCCCGCCGGCAAAGACATTCCCAACGACATCTATGTCGCCATCGAAATCCCAGCCAACCACGCGCCGATCAAGTACGAGATCGACAAAGACAGCAGCGCGCTGTTTGTTGACCGCTTCATGGCTACCCCGATGTTCTACCCGGCCAACTATGGCTACATCCCCAACACCCTGGCCGACGACGGCGACCCGCTGGACGTGCTGGTTGTAACCCCGCACCCGGTTGCGCCAGGCTCTGTCATCCGCTCACGTCCCGTTGGCGTGCTGCACATGACCGACGATGGCGGTGGAGATGCCAAGCTGATCGCCGTACCGCACGACAAGCTGAGCGTGCTGTATCGCGACATTAAAGAATACACCGACCTGCCCGAGCTGCTGATTCAGCAAATTCAGCACTTCTTCGAGAACTACAAGGATCTCGAAGCTGGCAAGTGGGTCAAGATCGACCGCTGGGGCAACGCTGAAGAAGCCCGTGCGGAAATCGTCAAGGCTGTAAACGCTTACCAAAAATAAGCGTTTCGCCCCGCTAAAAAGCCGGCCACAAGCTGGCTTTTTTTATGCCTGCACGGCAGAGTCTGGCCATGACTGACCGCTACTTCGACCATCTGGGTGCACGCTTTGCCAAGCGCATCTACGACAGCCCCAAAGGCGCCATTCGC
>DBHE01000006.1:11666-27216 GCA_002296055.1 Pseudomonadaceae bacterium UBA836 | reverse complement strand
CTTGATAACTCTCATCAGTTTGCGATTGCTGACAAACACGGCTGATCCATCACTGGAGGGGATACTCGGGCAAGCCTATATGAGCGCGTCTAGCGAATCAACCAGCAGGTCTGGGTTTTCGGCGGCAATCGGCTGGCCGTGATTGTAGCCGTAGCTGACCGCTACCACCGGCACCCCTGCCGCCTTGGCAGCCAGCACATCACTGCGCGAGTCGCCGACAAACAATGCCTGCCCGGCCACCACGCCCGCCTGCTGCATTACCCAGTTGAGTGCAGCCGGGTCGGGCTTCTGCACCGGCAATGTGTCGCCACCCACCAGCCAGCGGAAGTACCCATCGAGCTGTTTGTCGGCGAGCAACTCCGGCACAAAGCGGCTCGGCTTGTTGGTGACCAGCGCCAGCGGCACGCCAGCCTGCTGCAGCGCATCAAGAAATGGGCGCACGCCCGGGTACAGGGTGCTGCGCGAATGGTCGCCGGCATAGGCCTCAAGAAACAGCGCCAGCGCCTGCTCGGTATCGCCTTCGCTGATGGACGCATGCTCGATGTCATCGGCCAGCGCCCGGCGCACCAGCACCCGAGCGCCGTTGCCGACCCAGTGTCGCACCTTGTCGACACCCGCCGGCGCGCGCCCCAGCTGACCGAGCATCACATCAACCGCGCCCGCCAGATCCGGCACCGAGTCAATCAGGGTGCCGTCCAGGTCAAACATCGCCAGTTTGGGCAGCTCTCCAGCGAACAGATCGCGCAATAGCATCTCAGCGTTTTACCTGCGCCAGCTCCGCGCGCATGCTGTCGATCACGGCCTTGTAGTCCGGCTTGTTGAAGATCGCGGAGCCGGCAACGAAGGTATCGGCGCCCGCTTCAGCGATGGCGCGGATGTTCTGCTCGTTCACGCCACCATCGATTTCCAGACGAATCTCACGGCCGCTGGCGTCGATCAGGGCGCGGGCTTCACGCAGTTTGTCCAGCGTGCCCGGAATAAACTTCTGGCCACCAAAGCCCGGGTTCACGCTCATCAGCAGCACCATGTCGACCTTGTCCATCACGTACTTGAGGGCATCCAGCGAGGTCGCCGGGTTGAATACCAGGCCAGCCTTGGCGCCGCCGTTCTTGATCAGCTGCAATGACCGGTCAATGTGCTCGGAGGCTTCCGGGTGGAAGGTGATATAGCTGGCACCGGCTTCGAGAAAGTCGCCGATGATACGGTCGACCGGCTTAACCATCAGATGCACATCGATCGGCGCCGTGACGCCATACTTGCGCAGCGCAGTGCACACCATCGGTCCAATGGTCAGGTTGGGCACATAGTGGTTGTCCATGACATCAAAGTGAACAATATCGGCACCCGCTGCCAGCACCCGGTCGACGTCTTCACCAAGACGGGCAAAATCGGCAGACAGAATGGACGGCGCGATGGCGTAATCAGGCATGGCAAACCTCGACAGAAACGAACACGGAAAAGGCCGCCAGTGTACCCCATCCGCCGCTGTTATACTCGGCGCAGACCCTAACGGAACCTGCCCATGCGCCTGCCAGCCCTGATTGCGCTGCTCTGCCTCGCCAACCACGCCGCCGCCCAAGAGCCTGAGCCCGATGCCGGTGCGATCAGTGCGCCGAGCGAACGCGTCGATGCGCTGTCACGCAGCGCCCTGTACCGCGACGTGCTACAGCGTGAAACGCCAACCGAGGAGCAACGACAGCTGGAGTTCAACGGCGAGTCGCTATTTGGCCTGTTTCTGCCAGCCGCTAGGCCTGAACCGCTGGGCGGCGTGCTGCTGATTGCGGGGGCCGGTGAGCACGCTGACTGGCCCGAACTAATCGGCCCGGCGCGGCGCCAGTTGAGCGACGCCGGCTGGCACACGCTGGCCATCACCCTGCCCGATGCGCCCGACGGCCCTACCATCATCAGTCCGCCCATCGCCGATCCAGCCAACCAGCCGCCTGCCGAAGCCGAACCTGGCGCCGACCCCGCCATGCTGGCCGGCAGCGAGCCTGCGGACGACCCAGCGCCAGCCGTTAGCCTGGATTACGGCACGGCTGCCGGCGGCCTGATCACCGCCGCGCTACAGGTATTGCAGGCTGAGGGGGCCGAGCAGATCAGCCTGGTCGCCCGTCGCGACGCAGGCTACTGGGCCCTGCTGGCGACCGACAGCACGCCACCGGAGCAGCCGCCGCAGGCCATGGTGCTCTTCGAGGCGCGCCAGCCGGCCGCAGCCGAGCGCCCGAGTCTGAGCAGCCTGCTGGAGGGCTGGGACAAGCCCATGCTGGAGATGCTCGACCGGGACAGCCCACTGGGCCAGGCGCAAGCCGCCGAACACCTGCGCGTCGCCCGCCGTGCAGGCCACAACGCTTATCGCCAACTGGACCTGGCACCGATACAGCGCTCGGCGGTGGCGCAAGAGATGATCGGTAAACGCCTGCAAGGCTGGCTGGAAGCCAACTACCGGCCGGCCCAGCCCACACCCGAGGCCGGCGAGACGCCCTGAAGAACAGCCCCACGGCAGAGCTTAGCGAAACCCCTTGTGTCGGCGCAGCAGCTCAAATGCCTCCTGAATCTGCCGAATGCGCTCACCGGCGTTCCCCTGCTCCGCACTGCCAGCACCGCGAGCTGCGAGCTTGTCGGGATGGTGCAAGCTCAACTGCCGACGGTAGGCACGCTTGATCACCTCAGGCGAATCATCCAGATCGACCTTGAGCAGGCTGGCGGCGCGCCGCAGGGCATCCTGGCGCGGTACCGCCGAGCGACTACGCGGAGGCGCCTGGGTGCGCTGATGACGCTGATGCATACGCTGCTGCTCGGCATGCGCCAAGCCGGCCTCGGCGGCCCAGTCGGCCAGCAGGGTGCGGACCTCGTCGCTCAGTTGCCCCGGTACCACCGCCATGCGCCAGCAGCTGTCGAGCAATTCGGCAGCGCGAGCAGGCTCGCGCTTGCGCAGGGCGCGCACCAAAGGACGAAGATCGGCCGCCGTTTTGCCTTGATTGAAGTCGTGCATCGCGCGCAGGCGTGCGGCCTCGTCCAGCCGATACTGCTGCATCAGATCACGCGCCAACTGCAGGTGCACCTGACTGACCCGCCCGCTGGCCTTGGCCAGCCTGCCGAGGCACAAAAACAACACACGCTCGAAGTCGGTGGGCCCGGTGCGCAGCTCCGCCAACCGTATCGGCAAGTCGCGCCAACGCCGCAGTTGCCAATGCCGATCCAGCGCATGTCCGACCACCGCCCCCAGCAGCGCACCTGGCAGCGCGCCGCCTAGCCCTCCAACCAGCGCGCCCATCACCGTCACCGGCCAGAGCACGTTTAAGCCCTCGCCTGCCGATCAGCGTCGGCCAGCCGCTGCGGCGTACCCACATCGATCCACTGGCCAGAAAAATGCTCACCGCTGACGCGCCCCTGGTCGGCCGCCTGGCGCAGCAGAGGTGTCAGGGCAAAGGCGCCGTTCGGCTGATCAGCCAGCAACGCCGGATGCAACACCGCAATACCGCTGTAAGTCAGGCCCTGCTCTGCTGCCTTTGGATTGCCCACCTGGCCACCCTGCAGCAAAAAGTCGCCGCCAGGGTTGTGCGGTGGATTGTCGATTAACACCAGATGAGCCAGCTTGCCGGGCGGCAGGCTGAAACCGGCAAAGTCAAAATCGGTCCAGACATCGCCATTGACCAGCACAAAGGGGCCATCACCCAACAGCGGCAGTGCCCGACGTATGCCGCCGCCGGTTTCCAGCGGCTCGCCCTCGGCAGACCAGGCAATCTGCACGCCCAGCGCTGCACCATCAGCAAAAAAGGTTTCGATCTGCTCGCCCAGCCAGGCGTGGTTTATCACCAGTTCACGCAGGCCCGCAGCCGCCAGCGCCTCGATATGCCATTGCAGCAGCGGTTTGTCGCCGACCTTGAGCAGCGGCTTGGGTGTATGCAGCGTCAGCGGACGCATGCGCTCGCCCTTGCCCGCCGCCAGAATCATCGCCTTCATGCAGCAGGTATCCCCAGGCTATCAAGCAGCTCGGCTAGCGGCTGCAGTCGCACATCCTCGGCGCACGCCTCACGCAGGTAACCGACAAAGCGCGGCGCATCGGCCAGGTAATGGGGCTTGCCGTCGCGGTGACAGATACGCGCGAAGATACCCAGCACCTTAAGGTGGCGTTGCACGCCCATCAGCCGCGCCTGATCCAGAAAGTCGCTCAACTGCGCTGGCACCGGCAGCCCTGCTGCCACAGCCTGCTGCCAGTAGCGCTGCAACCATTGGCGTCGCTCGGCCACCGGCCAACTGAAAAAGGCATCGGCAAACAGCGAAGTCACGTCATAGCTGATCGGGCCATAGAGAGCATCCTGAAAATCCAGCACCCCAGGCTCGCCTGCGGCCACCATCAGGTTGCGCGGCATATAATCACGGTGCACAAAAACCTGTGCCTCAGCCAGATTACTGTCCAGCACGCGCTGCTGCACCACATCCCACAGGCGTCGCTGCTCCGGTGTCAGCTCGCGCTCCAGCACACGCGCCACGTACCAGTCCGGAAACAGCGCCAGTTCACGACGCAACACCGCCTCATCGTACTCGGGCAAGACACCGGGGCGACTGGCCCGCTGCCAGCGGATCAGGCTGGCGATAGCGCCGCTGAACAGGCGCTCCAGCTCGCCGTCGCTAACGCCCTGCTGGATGTACTGCAGGTAGGTTTGGGCACCCATGTCCTCAAGCAGCAGAAAGCCCTGCCCCAGATCCTGGGCGAAAATGCGCGGCACCCGCACACCGGCGTCCTGCAGCAAGCCGGTAATACGCACAAAAGGCTCGCTGTTCTCGTGCTCCGGCGGGGCATCCATGATGATCAGACTGTGCCCGCCCGCCTGCCAGCGAAAATAGCGCCGAAAACTCGCATCAGCACTGGCCGGCGCCAGCTCGCCCTTAGGCAAATCACCCCACTGCAGGGTTGCAGCAGCTTGCGGTAGTGCGTCTGCCAACCACTCGTGCATCTGTTGCTGTCGTGAATCCATCAATATCCCAATCTCGCCTGTCGGTTGCCGTGCCAATTCGTACTCAGGCATCGCCCAATGCTTTATTATCCGTTATCTTGCTCGACTGACACAGCATGCAGATTGCACTCTCCTCGTACAAGGCGTCACGAGCACGCACCGACTGGAAGCCCGGATAACGACATAATGGCCTACCGTACTCCACCGTTTCGCTCCTCCTTTCCCATGTTGCTGGCCAGCTCACTGCTGCTGGTTCAGCCCTTAAGCGCTGCTGCCAACCAGGTACAGTGCCGCCCGGCGGGCAACAGCTGGACCTGCGAGCCGCTGCAAACCCGCGGCGAACTACCACCCAGACCGCCGCAAGACACCCCTGCTCCAGCCCCGGTCGCAGAGACCGCTGTGGCCGCCAGCGCTGGCGCCGCCGCTGCCGCAGCGGCCAGCCGCGCCACCGGCAACACCGATTTCAGTCAGCTGGACTGGGTCCCGCGTGAGCAGCTCAGTGCTGAGCAGCAAGCCGCCATCGCGCCCTACTGCGGCGGCGCCTACATTGAACCGGAGCGCACCGGTCGCGACGATGCAACGCCCTTTGACCAGTTGCCCGTGTACGCCTCAGCCGACAGCAGCCGTTTCGAGCAAGGCAACCAGACCGGGGTACTCGAAGGTGACGTGCTGCTGCGCCAGGGCCGCCTGCAGGCCCGCGCTGACCAGGCCAGTTTTGACCAGGCCAATGCCCAGGCCATGCTCGAAGGCAATGTACGCCTGCGCGATCAGGGCGTTCTGGTATTGGGCGACCAGGCCAGCATGCGCATCGACAACGGCGAAACCCGGATCGATGGCGTCGAATACGTGGTTCACGACGCTCGCGCCCGCGGCACCGCTAGCCGGCTGATGCGTCGTGACGACGCCGTCATCGTCATCAACGACGGCAGCTACACCACCTGCGAACCCGGCCACAACAGCTGGGCCTTGCACGGCGAAGACATCGAGCTGGACCGCGAGAAGGGCTGGGGCGAGGCCCGCCACGTCACCCTGCGGGTCAAGGACGTACCGGTGTTCTACACCCCGTACATCTACTTCCCGATCGACGACCGCCGCCAGACCGGCCTATTGCCACCGAGTTTCAGTCACTCGACCGACAACGGCACCGAGATCGAGACGCCTTATTACATCAACTTGGCGCCTAACTACGATGCCACCCTGTACCCGCGCTACCTGTCCGAGCGCGGCCTGCAGATGGAAGGCGAGTTCCGCTACAAGAAACCGGATAACGAAGGCAACCTGACCGCCGCCTTCCTGAACGACAGCGAGTACAACGAGAATCGCTGGCTGTACGGCTGGCAGCACCAGGGCGGGCTGCAAAGCCGCTGGAGTACCGAGGTCAACTACGTCGACATCAGCGATCCGTTCTACTTTCAGGACTTGAACACCGCCCTGGAAGCCCGCTCTGACACTTACGTCAACCAGCGCGCTGGTATCACCTATCGTGGCGACGGCTGGCGCTTCCGCGCCGGTGTGCACGCCTACGAGCTGGCCACCATCACCTCGCTGACGCCGTACGAGCGCCTGCCGCAACTGCGCCTGGACGGCGCCAACTGGCTGGGTGATACCGGTCTGCGCTTCGGCTACGACCTTGAGTATGTCTACTTCGACCGCAACCTGGAAAACGGCTTCATCACTGGCCAGGACGGTATTCAGGTTGACGCCCTGGGCAACCCGATTCTGACTCCGGACGAGAACCTGACCGGGCTGCAGCGGGCCACCGGCCACCGTGTCAGCGTGAGCCCCAAGCTGAGCTACCCCTGGCGCAACAGCTGGGCCTTCGTCACGCCCAGCGTGCGCACCCAGAGCACCTACTACGATCTGGACTTCGATGCGCGCGCCGACGGCTTCGACTACGCCGATGCCAATACCACGCCGTCCAGCACCGTGCCGGTGGCGGCCCTCGACGCCGGCCTGTACTTCGACCGCGACACCAGCTGGTTCGGCAAGGGCCTGCGCCAGACGCTGGAGCCGCGCGCCTTCTACCTGTACGCGCCGCACGAAGATCAGGACGACCAGCCGCTGTTCGACACCAACCAGAACACCTTCAGCTACAGCTCACTGTTCCGCGACAACCGCTTCAGCGGCCGGGATCGCGTAGCCGATGCCAACCAGCTGTCGCTGGGTGTGACCAGCCGCGCGCTGGAAGCCGACGGCACCGAGCGCGCCCGCGCCAGCTTCGGCCAGGTGCTGTACTTCCGCGACCGTGAAGTGCAGATGCTCGACGCCAACGGTGTGGCGCGCAGCGCCGACACCTCCTCCTCCTCAGCGTACGCCGCGGAGCTGATGTACCAGGTCAGCGATGCCTGGCGCGTTAACGGCGACATCATCTGGGACCCGGACGACAGCAGCAGCGACGCCGGCAGCGTCTTCGCCCACTACCAGCCCGAGCCGCGCAAGGTGCTGAACATGGGCTATCGCTACCGCAACAACGTCAACACCTACAACGCACTGACAGGCACCTTCGAGCGCGATCCTGACAGCCGTATCGACCAGTCCGACATGTCGTTCATGTGGCCGCTGAATCCGCAGTGGAGCTTGATCGGCCGCTGGCAGCATGACTTCGCCGAAGATCGAACCCTCGAAGCCTTTGGCGGTCTGGAGTACGACAGCTGCTGCTGGAAGCTGCGCGTCATCAACCGCTACTGGGTCGACTACAACGAGTTTGAATCCGTCGCGACCGACGAGGCCAACCGCGGCATCTTCCTGCAGGTGGTCCTGAAGGGCCTTGGCAGCGTCAGCGGCAACGAAGTACACAGCCTTCTTGATGATGGCATACCCGGTTACAGAGAGCGTGAAGAAAATGCATTTTAAGTTTGTTACAGCCCTGAGCCTGTGCGCGGGCCTCCTGTTCACTGCCGCCAGCCAGGCTGCCGTCGAACCGCTAGACCGCGTGGCCGCGATTGTCGACAACGACGTGGTGATGGCCAGCCAGGTCAATGAGCGCATGGCCTCGGTGCGCCAGCAGTTGGCGCAGAACGGCGCTGAGGCACCGGCCGAGAGCGAACTGCGTTCCCAGGTGCTGGACCGCCTGATTCTGGAGAGCATTCAGCTGCAGATGGGCGAACGCGCCGGCATGCAGATTGACGACGAGTCACTGAACCAGACCATGCAGCAGATCGCCGCGCGCAACGGCGTCACCCTGGACCAGTTTCGCGCAGCCCTTGAGCGCGACGGCATCAGCTACCAGCAGGCGCGCGAGCAGATTCGCCGCGAGATGATCATCAACCGCGTACGTCAGCGTCGAGTACGCGACAACATCCAGGTCAGCGATCAGGAAGTCCGCAACTTCCTCAACTCCGACGTCGGCCGCTATCAGACGTCTGCCGACTTCCGCCTGGCGATGATCGTGCTGCCGCTGGCAGAAAACGCCAGCAGCGCCGAAGTCGAAAAGGTTGGCCGCGCGGCCACCGACATCTACAACCAGTTGCGCCAAGGTGCCGACTTCAACACCCTGGCTGCCAGTCGCTCCGCCGGTGACACCGCTCTGGAAGGCGGTGAGCTGGGCTGGCGCAAGGCAGCTCAGCTGCCAGGCCCCTTTGCCTCGGCAGTCGATGCGCTGCAGGTTGGCGAAGTCACCCAGCCCATGCGCTCGCCCGCCGGCATTCACATCCTCAAGCTGCTGGACCGCCGTGGCGGTGAAGGTCAGATGATCGAGGAGTTCCACGTCCGCCACATCCTGATCAAGCCCAGCGAAATCCGGACCGACGGCGAAGCCGCGCAACTGGCCCAACGCATCTATGACCGCATCAAGGGTGGCGAATCCTTTGCCACCCTGGCCAAGTCCTACTCGGAAGACCCAGGCAGCGCGCTGAACGGCGGCGACTTGGATTGGGTCACGCCAGATGCGATGACGCCCGAGTTTGGCGAGATGATTACCAGCACCCCGCTGAACACCCTGACCCGGCCGTTCCAGAGCCAGTTCGGCTGGCACATTCTGGAAGTGCTGGACACGCGCGATGTCGACATGACCGACGACATGCGCGAACAGCAGGCAGCCAATCTGATCCGCAGCCGCAAGTACGAAGAAGAGCTGCAGACCTGGCTGCTGCAGATTCGCGATGAAGCCTACGTGGAGATCAAGAACGGGTGAGTTCGGCACGCCTGGCCATCACCGCCGGCGAGCCGGCGGGTATTGGTCCCGACCTGTGCCTGATGCTGGCCCAACAGCCCGCCAGCTGTGAGCGGGTGGTGATTGCCGACCCGCAGCTGCTGGAACAGCGCGCCGCCCAGCTGGGGCTGCGCGTAGAGCTGCAACCCTTTGACCCGGACGCCCTGCCGGCGGCTCAGGCGGCCGGCCAACTCAGCGTATTGCCCGTTTCGCTGGCCGCGCCATGCCGGCCGGGCGAACTGAACCGCGCCAACGCCGGCTACGTGCTGGAAACCCTGCGACTGGCGGGGGCTGGCGCACTCAACGGCACCTTTGACGCCATTGTTACCGCGCCGGTACACAAGGGCATCATCAACGACGCCGGCGTACCCTTTTCCGGGCATACCGAGTTCTTCGCCGAGCAGACCGCCACCGAGCAGGTCGTGATGATGCTTGCCTGCCCCGGCCTGCGGGTGGCCCTGGCGACAACTCACCTGCCCCTGCGACAGGTTGCCGACGCCATCACCGGCCCGCTGATCGAGCGTGTAGTGCGTATTCTGCACAGCGATCTGCTAAGCAAGTTCGGTATCGCCACGCCACGCATTCTGGTCTGCGGCTTGAATCCGCACGCCGGAGAAGACGGGCACCTGGGGCGCGAAGAGCTGGATATCATCATCCCGGCGCTGGAGCGTCTGCGCGCTGAGGGTATGCAGCTGATCGGGCCGCTGCCCGCCGACACTCTGTTCACCCCCAAACACCTTGATCAGGCCGATGCGGTGCTGGCCATGTATCACGATCAGGGGCTGCCGGTGCTCAAGCACAAGGGCTTCGGCAACGCCGTCAATATTACACTGGGCATGCCCATCATCCGCACCTCGGTTGATCACGGCACCGCCCTGGACCTGGCCGGGACCGGCCAGGCCAACCCGGGCAGCCTGCAGGTTGCCCTCGATACCGCCATCCAGATGATCGCCGCCCGGAGGGCAGTATGAGTCAGTTTCCGCAACACAAGGCGCGCAAGCGCTTTGGCCAGAACTTCCTGCACGATGCCGGCGTAATCGACCGCATCATCCGCTCCATCCGTCCGCGTGAAAGCGATCACCTGGTCGAGATCGGCCCGGGTCAGGGCGCTATCACCTCTGGCCTGCTGGCCAGCGGCGCACAGCTGGACGTAGTCGAGCTGGACAAGGACCTGCACCCGATCCTGATGGGGCAGTTCGGCTTTCTTGACCGCTTCCGCCTGCACAAGGGCGACGCACTGAAGTTCGACTTCCGCCAACTGGTCACGGGCGACGACAAGCTGCGCGTGGTCGGCAACCTGCCGTACAACATTTCCACGCCGTTGATGTTCCACCTGCTGGAGCAGTCCGACTGCATCGACGACATGCACTTCATGCTGCAGAAGGAAGTGGTGCTGCGTCTGGCTGCCACCGCCGGCATGAACCACTACGGCCGGCTCGGCATCATGGTGCAATATCACTGCCGCGTAGAGCATCTGTTCGACGTCGGCCCCGGCGCCTTCAACCCGGCGCCCAAGGTCGACTCGGCCATCGTCCGCCTGGTGCCCCACGCGACCCTGCCGCATCCCGCCGATGACGTTGGGCTGCTGGAGGTGCTGGTCCGCGATGCGTTCAACCAGCGCCGCAAGACTCTGCGCAACACGCTGAAAGCACTGCTCAGCGCCGAGGAGATAGAAGCCGAAGGCATCGACCCCGGCACCCGCCCCGAGCAAGTCGACCTGGCCGGCTTTGTGCGCCTGGCCAACCGCCTGGCCCGCAAGCGGAGTGCTGAGGCATGAACGACTATCTGATCGCCGTAGACGTGCAAACCCGCTACCTGCCCGAGCAGTCGGATCCGCAGAAAAAGCGTTTTGCCTTTGCCTACACCATCACCATTGCCAACCAGGGCTGCGTCGACGCCCAGCTGCTGTACCGCCACTGGTTGATTACCGACGGCAACAACAAGCAACAGCGGGTGGATGGTCCTGGCGTGGTAGGCGAGCAACCGGTTATCGCACCCGGCGCCAGCCATACCTACACCAGTGGCTGCCTGCTGGAAACGCCAGTCGGCACCATGGAAGGCAGTTACGACATGCGCGCCAGTGACGGACATACGTTCAGCGCCGACATCGCCCGCTTTCGTCTGGCTCAGCCACACGCACTGAATTGACACTGTTTTATGACCACCTATGCCGTTGGCGATCTGCAAGGTTGCCTCAAGCCCCTGCAATGTTTGCTCGCTGAGGTTGACTTCAACCCCTCCCGCGACGTGCTCTGGTCCGTTGGCGACCTGGTAAACCGTGGACCGGACTCGCTCGGCACCCTGCGTTTTCTGCAACAGCTGGACAACGCCTGCATCGCGGTACTTGGCAACCATGACCTGCACTTGCTGGCGGCCAGTCGCAACGGCAGCCGAGTGCGCAAATCCGATACCCTCAAGCCCCTGCTCAAAGCGGACGACCGCAACAGCCTGCTGGACTGGTTGCGCCATCGCCCGCTGGCGCATTTTGACGCCGAGCTGGGCTTTGTCATGACCCACGCGGGCATCCCGCCCATCTGGAACGTGCAACAGACACTGGCACTGGCTGGCGAGGTGGAGCAGGTACTGCGCAACGACAAGCGCCTGCCGGATTATCTGGACGAGATGTACGGCAACGAGCCGGCTCGCTGGAAGCCTAGCCTCAAAGGCATAGACCGTCTGCGTGCAATCACCAATTACCTGACCCGCATGCGCTTCTGCAAACCCGACGGCACCCTGGAGTTCAAGTCCAAGGAAGGCCTGGACAGCATGCCCAAGGGCTATGCCCCCTGGTTTCGTTACCAGCGCCAGGATCCGGATATTCAGGTTATCTTTGGCCATTGGGCAGCCATCGAGGGCCGCACCGGTACTCAAGGCGTGCATGCACTGGACACCGGCTGTGTCTGGGGCGGCCGCATGACGCTGATGAACCTGGATACCCGCGAGCTGCATCACTGCGACTGCGATCACTGACCCGGCGAGAAAACCATGAGCGATTTCAAACGTATCGACCCGCACACCGCCAGCCAGTTGCTGGACAACAACGCCCAACTGGTTGATATCCGCGACCCGCAGAGCTTCGACTTTGGCCACATTCCGGGCGCCATCCGCCTGGACAACGACAACCTCGCCGACTTCGTCGCCAACGCCAACCAGCAGGCGCCCTTGATCGTTTGCTGCTACCACGGCAACTCCAGCCAGGGCGCCGCCGCCTACCTGTCCAGCATCGGCTTTGCCGAGGCCTACAGCCTGGATGGCGGTTTTGACCTTTGGCGGCAGACTTATCCGGCGCGAGTTAGCTGCGAGTAAGGTTTCAGCGCGTTGCTCTTAGCCTCAACATCGCGCCGCTGTCGACTCCGCCTTTCGCCTTTTACGGCGAGTTAAGGGGGGCTGCTTGCCCAGCCCCCCTTAACAATCCCCCGGGGCACCCGGCTACGCGGCCCTTCGGGTTCGCTGCGTTGCTCGGGCCAACGGGGGCCGGCAGAACTCGTCGCTGCACTCCTCAAACATGCTGCCGTCCTATTTCCCGTCAGCCCTGCGCTACTCGCCCGCGTAAACGGGACGAACCCCAGTGCACACTCGCCCACCCGATCCTCCAAAACCCATTTCACAACCCACACAAACAACTCGCCCGAAAGCCCCGCCAGCCGCGCCTTCACACTCTTGCAACAAAAAATCCTGAGAAAACTTCTGTTGCACCGCGCATTTGCATCTATCCTGAGTTCAGGCGAATCAAGAAAGAGAACGTCGGTCTGCCGGCTTCCGATAAACACGGGAGCCTGCCGGATCCACCGTCCGACCAGTCACCGATTGGCCGCCCGGCGCCTCCGACAGACTCCTGACCATGCTCGCAGTTGCGTTTTGGGGGATTCACGCATCAGGACATGCCGTCGCCCGGTAAAGCGCGTCGTGCGGGCTGCTGCCCGGAAGCGCCAGACCTCATCCCGAGGGTCTGTACCCACCTGACTTGCGCCACAGGCGGGTGCTGCCTCAGCTGCTGCGAGGTCGAGTCATGAGCATTTTCAGTCATTTTCAGAACCGCTTTGAAGCCACCCGGCAGGAAGAGTACAGCCTTCAGGAATACCTGGAACTGTGCAAAACCGACCCGACCACCTACGCCACCGCCGCCGAGCGCCTGCTGATGGCCATCGGCGAACCCGAGCTGATCGACACCTCCCTGGACTCGCGCCTGTCGCGCATCTTCTCCAACAAGATCATCAAACGTTACCCGGCGTTTGCCGACTTTCACGGCATGGAGGACGCCATCGAGCATATCGTGTCGTTCTTCAAGCACGCTGCCCAGGGCCTGGAAGAACGCAAGCAAATCCTCTACCTGCTGGGCCCGGTCGGCGGCGGTAAATCCTCACTGGCAGAAAAGCTCAAGGAGCTGATGCAGCAGGTGCCGTTCTACGCCATCAAGGGCTCGCCGGTATTCGAGTCACCACTCGGGTTGTTCAATGCCGCCGAGGACGGCGCCATCCTCGAAGAGGACTTCGGCATTCCGCGGCGCTACCTCAACAGCATCATGTCGCCGTGGGCGGTCAAGCGCCTACACGAGTTCAATGGCGATATTTCCCAGTTCCGCGTGGTCAAGCTTTACCCCTCGGTCCTGCAGCAGATCGCCGTTGCCAAGACCGAGCCGGGCGATGAAAACAACCAGGACATCTCCTCGCTGGTGGGCAAGGTGGATATCCGCAAGCTGGAAGAATTCCCGCAGAACGACCCGGACGCCTACAGCTATTCGGGCGGTCTGTGCCGCGCCAACCAGGGCCTGCTGGAGTTTGTCGAGATGTTCAAGGCGCCGATCAAGGTGCTGCATCCGCTGCTGACCGCGACCCAGGAGGGCAACTACAACAGTACCGAAGGCATGGGCGCGATCCCGTTCAGCGGTGTGATTCTGGCCCATTCCAACGAGTCTGAGTGGCACAGCTTCCGCAACAACAAGAATAATGAGGCGTTCATCGACCGTATCTACATCGTCAAGGTGCCCTACTGCCTACGTGTCACCGACGAAATTCAGATCTACGAAAAACTGCTGACCAACAGCTCGCTGGCCGCCGCCCACTGCGCGCCCGACACCTTGAAAATGCTGGCCCAGTTCACCGTACTTTCGCGTCTGAAGGAGCCGGATAACTCCAACATCTACTCGAAGATGCGCATCTACGATGGCGAAAACCTGAAAGACACCGACCCCAAGGCCAAATCCATTCAGGAGTACCGCGACACCGCAGGTGTGGACGAGGGCATGAACGGCCTGTCGACCCGCTTCGCCTTCAAGATCCTGTCCAAAGTCTTCAACTTCGACACCACCGAGGTGGCTGCCAACCCGGTGCATCTGCTCTACGTACTGGAGCAGCAGATTGAGCAGGAACAGTTCCCCAACGAGGTCAGCGAGCGCTACCTGCGCTTTCTCAAGGAGTACCTGGCCACACGCTACGTCGAATTCATCGGCAAGGAGATCCAGACCGCCTACCTCGAGTCCTACAGCGAATACGGCCAGAACATCTTCGACCGTTACGTGCTGTACGCCGACTTCTGGATTCAGGATCAGGAATACCGCGACCCGGAAACCGGCGAGATCCTCAACCGCGCCTCGCTCAACGAGGAGCTGGAGAAAATCGAAAAGCCCGCCGGCATCAGCAACCCGAAGGACTTCCGCAACGAGATCGTCAACTTTGTACTGCGCGCCCGAGCCAACAACAACGGCAAGAACCCCAGTTGGCTGTCCTACGAAAAGCTGCGCGTGGTGATCGAGAAGAAGATGTTCTCCAACACCGAAGACCTGCTGCCGGTCATCAGCTTCAACGCCAAAGCCTCGACCGAAGACCAGAAAAAACACAACGACTTCGTGCACCGCATGGTCGAGCGCGGCTACACCGAGAAACAAGTGCGCCTGCTGTCGGAATGGTACCTGCGGGTGCGTAAAGCCCAGTGACGGCTGCGCCTTGACTGGGCAGCTACAAGCCGCAAAGCCTCAAGCGGCAAGCAGCGCGGCGCCGCCTGAGACTCTGCGCGGCGCCCGATAGCAGCACGGCCAGCTTCAAGCTTGTAGCTTATGGCTTGCGGCTGGCCCGGAGGGCCCTGAATGAGCTACGTGATTGACCGCCGTCTGAACGGCAAAAACAAGAGCACCGTGAACCGTCAGCGGTTTCTGCGGCGCTACAAATCACATATCAAAAAGGCGGTCGAAGACGCCGTCGGGCGGCGCTCGATCACCGATATCGAGCACGGCGAAAGCATCAGTATCCCCAATCGCGATATCGACGAACCCATCTTTCATCACGGCAAGGGCGGCCGCCAGACCCAGGTACACCCCGGCAACCGCGAGTTCGCCAGCGGCGACCGCATCGCCCGTCCGGAGGGCGGTGGCGGCGGTCAGGGTGGCAGCCAGGCTGGCGACAGCGGCGAGGGGATGGACGAATTCGTCTTTCAGATCACCCAGGAC
>DBHE01000006.1:10728-11495 GCA_002296055.1 Pseudomonadaceae bacterium UBA836 | reverse complement strand
AGGGCGGCGGCAGCCGCAAGCGCCTGCGCGAGGCCCGCGCCGAGCTCGAACAGCTCAGACTCGACCACCCGGATGATCTCGGCGGTATCCAGCGCCTGCAGGAGGAAATCTCTGCACTGCGCAACCGCATCGAGCGCATCCCCTTCCTCGANNTTCGTCTTTCAGATCACCCAGGACGAGTTTCTGGACTTCATGTTCGAGGATCTGGCCCTGCCCAATCTGGTCAAGCGCCAGCTCACCGGCACCGACACCTTCAAGCCGGTGCGCGCCGGCATAAGCCAGCAGGGCAACCCGTCGCGCATCAACATCGTCCGCTCGATGCGCGCGGCCCAGGCCAGGCGCATCGCGCTGTCCGGCGGCAGTCGCACGCGGCTTCGCGAGGCGCGCGCCGAGCTGGAGCTGTTGGAGCGCGAGAACCCGGATGCGCTCGACGCCATCCAGCGCCTGAAAGAGGAAATTAAGACGCTACAGACGCGCATCGACCGCGTGCCCTTCCTCGATACCTTTGATCTGCGCTACAACCTGATCGTCAAACAGCCCACGCCGTCGTCCAAGGCGGTGATGTTCTGTCTGATGGACGTGTCCGGCTCCATGACCCAGGCCACCAAGGACCTGGCCAAGCGCTTTTATATCCTGCTTTACCTGTTCCTGCGGCGTAACTACGAACGCATCGACGTGGTCTTCATCCGCCACCACACCAGCGCCAAGGAAGTGGATGAGGAAGAGTTTTTCTACTCACGCGAAACCGGCGGCACCATCGTCTCCAG
>DBHE01000006.1:8512-10404 GCA_002296055.1 Pseudomonadaceae bacterium UBA836 | reverse complement strand
GCCCTGCGCCTGATGCAGCAGATCATCGAGGAGCGCTACCCGCCGGGCGAGTGGAACCTCTACTGCGCGCAGGCCTCCGACGGCGACAACTGGAACGACGACTCGCCCATCTGCCGCGACCTGCTGGTGCGCCAGATCATGCCGGCGATGCAGTACTACTGCTATGTCGAGATCACCCCGCGCGAGCATCAGACGCTCTGGCACGAGTACGAGGCGGTCGCCGAGCACTTTGCCGACAGCTTCGCCCAGCAGCAGATCGTCGACGCCGGTGACATCTACCCGGTGTTCCGCAAGCTGTTCCAGAAGAGGATGGCGACATGAGCCGCACGCCTATTTCCACCGGCTCGGAGTGGACCTTCGAGCTGATCCGCGAGTACGACCAGGAGATCGGTCGTATCGCCCATGACATCTACGGGCTGGACACCTACCCCAACCAGATCGAGGTGATCACTGCTGAGCAGATGATGGACGCCTACGCCTCGGTCGGCATGCCGCTGGGCTATCACCACTGGTCCTACGGCAAACACTTTCTCGCCACCGAAAAGGGCTACCGTCGCGGTCACATGGGGCTGGCCTACGAGATTGTCATCAACTCCGACCCCTGCATCGCCTACCTGATGGAAGAAAACACCATGTGCATGCAGGCACTGGTGATCGCCCACGCCAGCTACGGGCACAACTCCTTTTTCAAGGGCAACTACCTGTTCCGCAGCTGGACCGACGCCAGCGCCATCATCGACTATCTGGTGTTTGCCAAGCAGTACATCACCGAATGCGAGGAGCGCTACGGTATCGACGCCGTCGAAGACCTGCTCGACTCCTGCCACGCCCTGATGAACTACGGTGTAGACCGCTACAAACGCCCCTACCCCATCTCCGCCGCTGAGGAACGTCAACGCCAGCGCGAGCGCGAGGAGCACCTGCAGCGGCAGGTTAACGAGCTGTGGCGCACCATCCCAGTTAACCCGCACCACCACGCAGAAGCCGAAGACGCCGCGCGCTACCCCAGCGAACCGCAGGAGAACCTGCTGTACTTCATCGAGAAAAACGCGCCGCTGCTCGAGCCCTGGCAGCGCGAAGTAGTGCGTATCGTGCGCAAGATAGCGCAGTACTTCTACCCCCAGCGTCAGACCCAGGTCATGAACGAAGGCTGGGCGACGTTCTGGCACTACACCCTGCTCAATCACCTGTACGACGAGGGCAAGGTGACCGACGGCTTCATGATGGAGTTTCTGCAGTCGCACACCAGCGTGGTCTACCAGCCGCCGTTCGACAGCAACTGGTACAGCGGCATCAACCCCTACGCGCTGGGCTTTGCCATGATGCAGGACATTCGCCGTATCTGCGAAAGCCCAACCGAGGAAGATCGCCGCTGGTTCCCCGACATTGCCGGCAGCGACTGGCTGGAAACCCTCAAGTTCGCCATGCGCACCTTCAAGGACGAAAGCTTCATCCTGCAATACCTGTCGCCCAAGGTGATTCGCGACTTCAAGCTGTTTGCCATCGTCGACGACGAAGCCGACGACCACCTGGAGGTCGCCGCCATTCACGATGACAGCGGTTATCGCGCCGTACGCGAGTTACTGGCGGCGCAGTACAACCTTGGTAACCGCGAGCCGAACATCCAGGTCTGGTCGGTGGACCGGCGCGGCGACCGCTCCATCACCCTGCGCCACCAGCGCCACCAGGGCAAACCGCTCGGTGATTCAACCGAAGAAATGCTCCGCCACCTGCATCGTCTCTGGGGCTTTGACGTGCACCTGCAGAGCCTGGACGGCAACCGCGTGGTCAGCGAAGCCCACATCCCACCCCGCCCCGAGCCCGAAGAAGAACGGATACCCAAGTTTGATCTGAATATACCGCCGATATAGCCGCAAGCCGCAAGCCGCAAG
>DBHE01000006.1:7767-8204 GCA_002296055.1 Pseudomonadaceae bacterium UBA836 | reverse complement strand
GCCGCAAGCCGCAAGCCGCAAGCCCGATCAGGGGGAGTTCAGCCGCTAGGCCGTCAAGTGTTTCTCAAGATTCTGCTGCGATGCGCAGCCAAAAGAAAACCCGCGCGACTCAACACCGCGCGGGTTTTGCTTGCAGCTTGCAGCTTGAAGCTTGAAGCTTAACCCCTCCTAAACCCCGAGACCCTGTCAATGCCTGCGAGTTACTCCACCTACCTGGTCGGCGGCGCCGTCCGTGATCGATTGTTGGGTCTGCCTGTGACAGACCGCGACTGGGTGGTGGTTGGCGCGACGCCGGAGCAGCTGCAGCGCGATGGGTTTCGGCCGGTGGGGCAGGATTTTCCGGTGTTTCTACACCCGACCTCGGGCGAGGAATACGCGCTAGCGCGTACCGAGCGCAAAAGTGGCGTTGGCTACGGCGGCTTTGTGTTTCACACCAG
>DBHE01000006.1:0-7364 GCA_002296055.1 Pseudomonadaceae bacterium UBA836 | reverse complement strand
GACGGCCAGATCATCGACCCCTACGGCGGTCAGCAAGACCTCGACAACAAGCTGTTGCGCCACGTCTCCCCCGCCTTTGCCGAGGACCCGCTGCGCGTATTGCGCGTCGCCCGCTTTGCCGCACGTTACGCCCGTCTGGGCTTTCGGGTGGCCGATGACACCATGGCACTGATGCGCCAGCTGAGCGAGTCGGGCGAGTTGAAGACGCTGACGGCAGAACGCAGCTGGATGGAAATCAGCCGTGCCCTGATGGAGCCGAACCCGGAGATATTCATCCAGGTACTGCGCGACTGCGGCGCGCTGGCCGAGCTGCTGCCGGAGGTCGACGCGCTGTTCGGCGTGCCGCAACCCGAAGCCCATCACCCGGAGATTGATACCGGTGTGCACGTGCTGCAGGTGCTGCACATCGCCGCCCGCGACCAGTTGCCACTTCCGGCCCGCTGGGCCTGCCTGCTGCACGATCTGGGCAAAGGGCTGACACCACCAGCGCACTGGCCCAAGCACCACGGCCACGAGACCAGCGGGCTGAAGGCGGTAAAAGCCGTCAACAAGCGCTGCAAGGCACCGCGCGACTGTCAGGAGCTGGCGTTTCTGGCCTGCGAGTACCACACCAACTGCCATCGCGCGCTAGAGCTGCGCCCGCAAACGCTGCTCAAACTGTTCAAGGCGCTGGATATTTACCGTCGCGGCGAGCGCTTCGAGCAGTTTCTCGCGGTGTGCATTGCCGATGCGCAGGGTCGCACCGGGTTTGAAACGCGCCCCTACCCACAGGCGGACTACCTGCGCGGCGCGGCAGAGGCCGCACGCGGCGTGGACATTCAACCGTTGCTGGAAAAGGGGCTGCAGGGTGCAGACATGGGCCGCGCGCTGGAGCAGGCACGGCTGGAAGCACTAAGCGACTACAAAGCCTCGCGCGGCTGATGCTCAGCCAGCAGATGCGCAGGCGTCAGCTCGCGACCACGCCAGCTAAACGCCACCGGCCACAGTGACTGGCTGCCCTGCCAGCCCGCCCACAGCTGCACGAAGGTCTGCTCAGCACCCGGCAAACGCTGCTGCGGCGCCAGCAGGGCCAGCGGCCACAGTACAAAGGCGTTACGGGTGACCTCAGGGCGCGGCAACACAATACCCTCATGCACGCCGCTCAAGCCGCCATAGCACAGCACGTCGATATCCAGGGTGATGCGCCCCGGCAGCGGTGATTCACGGCGACCGCAGGCGGCTTCAATCGCCTTGAGCGCCGCATTCAGATCAGCCAGGCTCAGGTGGGTTTCGAGCCCAACCACCATGTTGTAAAAACGCGTGCCCAGCACACCAACAGCTTCGCTCTCGAACAGCGGCGACAACTGCAGCTCGCCACACAGCTCGCTCAGTGCATCCAGGCCGCGCACCAGATGGTGTTCACGACCCGTGTTGGAACCAATGCCCAGATAAACCCTGGTCACGCCGTTTTGACTCCCCGCTCAATAATCACGCCAACTCCGCCCGCTGCTGCCGGCACGGCGCCCGGTTTGGTTACCTGCAGGCGCAGCCAGGGAATGCCGAATTCGCTCATCAACAGCGCTGCCAGCTCTTCGGCCAGGGTCTCCACCAGCAGATAGCGGCTCTGCCCGACAAAGCCCTGCAGCCGTTCGCTAATGGCAGCGTAGTTGAGCGTATGGGCCAATTCATCCTCAGCAGCCGCCGGGCGAATGTCCCAGCCCATCTCAAGATCGAAGACCAGCCGCTGGGTGATGGTGCGCTCCCAGTCGTAGACACCGATAACTGTGTCCACCGCCAGCCCTCTGATAAAAACCTGATCCACAGCACGCTCCCGTGTCGACTACAATCAAACGTCATTTTGCCCGGGGCAGCTGCATGCATACCCACTTCGCGTTCTGGCTGATCATCGCCTACCTGCTCGGCTCGGTGTCCTTCGCCGTGCTGATCAGCCGTGTGCGCCACCTGCCCGACCCGCGCAAGCTCGGCTCGGGTAACCCCGGCGCCAGCAACATGCTGCGCCTAGGCAACCGCTCCCTGGCCCTGGCCACCCTGGCTGGCGACCTCGGCAAAGGCGCGCTCGCCGTCGCTCTGGCCCGTTATGCCGAGCTATCCAGCCTGCAACAGGGCTGGGTCGGCCTGGCCGCTGTTGGCGGCCATATCCTGCCCATCTTCCATCGCCTGCAGGGTGGCAAGGGCGTCGCCACCGCCGCCGGCGTCATGCTAGTACTCTGCTGGCCGGCCGCACTGATCGCAGCCATGCTGTGGCTGACCACCTTCTACTGGCAGCGCATCGCCTCGCTGGCGTCACTGCTGGCGGCGCTGTCATTGCCTCCGGCACTGGCGTGGCTGGCACCCAGCCTGCTCATTCCGGTGACCCTGATGGTGCTGCTAATCCTGCTGCGCCATCGCCTCAATATCGGCCGCCTGCTGGCCGGCGTAGAAAACCGCTTCAGGCCTTGACGGCAATCGGCGGCAATTGCTCCATGGGCCAGCGGGCCCGGGTTTCGATCCCGCCTTCGTCCTGCTGGCCGGCCAGCAGTCGCTGGCAACCGGCGTAGGCAATCATTGCGCCGTTGTCGGTGCAGTAGGCCGGGCGCGCGTAAAACACATTGCCCTTGAGCTCGGCCGTCATGCTTTCCAGCTGCTGACGCAAACGGCGATTCGCACTCACGCCGCCAGCAATCACCAGCCGTTTCAGACCGGTCTGCTTGAGCGCGCGGCGGCATTTGATGGTGAGTGTTTCCACCACAGCGGTTTCAAACCCCAGCGCGATATCGGCCAGCGTCTGCGCATCCGGCTCGCCCTGCTCGGCGCAGGCCTGCCAGGCGGTCAGCACGGCAGTTTTCAGCCCGCTGAAACTGAAGGTCAGGCCAGGGCGGTCGGTCATCGGGCGCGGGAACACAAACGTGCCTGGGCGGCCCTGCTCGGCCAGCTTGGCGATCTCCGGGCCGCCCGGATACGGGAGCCCCATCAACTTGGCGGTCTTGTCAAAGGCCTCGCCGGCGGCGTCGTCCAGCGACTCGCCCAGCAGTTCGTACTCGCCAATGCCGTCTACACGCACCAACTGGGTGTGACCACCGGACACCAGCAAGGCGACAAAGGGAAAGGCAGGAGGTGTCTCTTCCAGCATCGGCGCCAACAAGTGGCCTTCCATGTGATGCACGCCCAGCGCCGGCACGCCCCAGGCAAAGGCCAGCGCACGGGCACAGGCGCCGCCCACCAGCAGCGCACCCACCAGGCCCGGGCCTGCGGTATAGGCCACCGCATCCACCTCGCCCGGCTGCAGACCGGCCTTGGCGAAGACCTCTCGCATCAAGGGTACAAGGCGCTTAACGTGGTCACGCGAGGCCAGTTCGGGCACGACGCCACCGTATACCCGGTGCAGATCGATCTGACTGAACAACGCATCGGCCAGCAGGCCACGCTCGCTGTCGTACAGCGCGATACCGGTTTCATCGCAGGAGGTTTCAATACCCAAGACGCGCATGATTTAACCTGTGCCTCACTTCACATCTATGCCATAAGCCGCGCATCATAATCAGCCCGGCCGCCGCAGGCCAGTTTTTTGCCTTTATGGTCGCCATAGGCTTTGCATTTATCCAATTTAGGCGGTAACATCCGCGTCCCTTGAAATGCAATCGCCGCAGGCCTACTGCTTGGGGCAATGATTACCAACGTTTGAGAAAGGTACGACATGCCTGCCGTCAAAGTTAAAGAGAACGAACCCTTCGACGTGGCTCTGCGTCGTTTCAAGCGCTCCTGCGAAAAAGCCGGTGTTCTGGCTGAAGTACGCCGTCGTGAGTTTTATGAGAAGCCCACTACCGAGCGCAAGCGCAAGGCTGCTGCCGCTGTTAAGCGTCACGCCAAGAAGATCCAGCGCGAGCAACGTCGCCGCGAGCGTCTGTACTGAGTTCCATTCCTCAGTTCTGCCGGGCCTGATCGCAGGCCCACCGATAGCCGACAAGGCCCTTCGGGCAGACTGATTTTCGACTGGAACACGCATCTGTCCGGCCTTCCGTAAGGAACTGGCTGGATTTTTGCGTTTATGGTCCACTTGAGCGTCGCGCGTCTACCAGACCGCGCTGCCGCACAGGACAGACAGGTAGATGGCCGGACTTATCCCGCAAGGCTTCATTGACGACTTGCTCGCCCGTACCGACATTGTCGAGACGGTCGGCTCGCGCCTGAAGCTTAAAAAGACCGGCAAAAACTACTCAGCTCTGTGCCCGTTCCATAACGAAAAGTCGCCGTCGTTCAGCGTCAGCCCGGACAAACAGTTCTACTACTGCTTTGGCTGCGGGGCCGGCGGCAACGCGCTCGGCTTCGTGATGGACTTCGATCGCCTGGAATTCCCCCAGGCGGTAGAAGAACTCGCGCGCCAGGCCGGCGTAGAAGTGCAGTACGAGGAGCGCAGCGACAAGCGGCAGAGCTCGCGCACGCCGCGCAAGGACAGCCCGCTCTACGCACTGCTTGAGCAGGCCGCCGCCTACTACCGCCAGCAGTTGCGTCAGCACCCGCAGCGCCAGCGCGCGGTGGGCTACCTGAAAGGGCGCGGCCTGTCCGGCCAAATCGCCAAGCTGTATGACCTCGGCCTGGCACCACCTGGCTGGGACAATCTGATGTCCCACCTGGCCCGCGACACCAGCGAGGAAAAGGCGCTGATCGAGGCCGGCCTGGTGGTCGAGAACCCGGACAGCGGCAAGCGCTACGACCGCTTTCGTGACCGCATCATGTTCCCGATCCGCGACAGCCGTGGCCGCGTCATCGGCTTTGGCGGTCGCGTACTCGGCGACGAAAAGCCCAAATACCTGAACTCACCCGAGACCACGGTATTTCACAAGGGCCAGGAATTGTATGGCCTGTTCGAAGCCAAGCAGCAGAATCGCCAGCTCGAAGACATTCTGGTTGTCGAAGGCTATATGGACGTTATTGCCCTGGCCCAGCACGGCGTGACCAACGCCGTTGCCACCCTCGGCACAGCGACCAGTGAAGACCACCTCAAGCGACTGTTTCGCCTGGTTCACAGCGTGGTGTTCTGCTTCGACGGCGACCGCGCCGGCCGCCAGGCAGCCTGGCGCGCCCTGAACGCCGCCTTGCCGGTACTGGAAGATGGCCGCCACGTGCGCTTCCTGTTCCTGCCAGACGGACAGGACCCGGACAGCATGATCCGCGAGGAAGGCACCGACGCCTTCCGCCGCCGCATGAGCCGCGACGCCCAGCCGCTGACCGACTACCTGTTCAGGCACCTGGCCGAAGAAGCCGGCGCCGACAGCCTGGAAGGCAAGGCCCACATGGCCGCCCTGGCACTGCCGCTGATCGAGCAGGTGCCGGGCAGCCTGCTACGCAGACTGCTACGCCAGTCATTGCAGCAACAGACCGGGGTCGACCTGGACGAGGTGGCGCCCGCCAGCCTGCCGGAGCAACCACCCAGCGGCGTGCAGGACGGGCCCAGCTACGACGACCTGCCCGCAGGCGCCTGGGATGACTGGAGCGAACGCGAGGCACCGGAGCAGGACTACTACCTGCCCGACGGCATGGACGCCCCGCCACCGCCACAGCAGGGCAAAGGCAAAAACAAGGACTGGGGTGAAGGCCGCCAGAAATGGCGCAAAGATCGCCCGCGCGATGCCCGCCCGGAAGGCCACAAGGGCCCACGACGCGCCGTCGACAGCCCGCTGCTGCAGGCAGTGCGCACGCTGCTACATCACCCGCACCTGGCGGCGCACGTGCAGCAGGCTAATCAGTTGGCAGATGAGAACGAAGACGAAGCGCGACTATTGGTCGCACTGATTGAGGCAGCGCAGAAACAGCCAGGGCTGACTACAATTGAACTGCTGGCGCGCTGGCATGGCACCGCCCTCGGCGAGCAGTTGAACCGCCTGGCCGAACAGGAGTGGTTGCTGAATATTCCCAGCGCCAACCTTGAACAACAGTTTTTCGACACCATTAACAGATTATCCGCTCGACAATCCGAGCGACGCATCGAACAGCTCCTCGACAAATCGGTCCAAGAACCGCTCAGCAACGAGGAAAAGCAACAGCTACGGGACCTTCTGAACAGCCGCAACATGGCGAAAGGTGACAGCTGACAGCCTCTTCAAGTGGCGTCAGCAGCTGAAATCAGGGTATAATCCGCAGCTTACTTTTTTGCACACCAAGGCATCCACAAGGGTTGTTATGTCCGGAAAAGCGCAACAGCAATCCCGTCTCAAAGAGCTCATCGCGCGTGGTCGCGAACAGGGCTATCTGACCTATGCGGAGGTCAACGATCACCTGCCCGAGGATATCTCCGATCCGGAGCAGGTGGAAGACATTATCCGCATGATCAACGACATGGGCATCACGGTGTTCGAAGCAGCACCTGACGCCGATGCGCTGTTGCTGGCTGACAATGACGCCGACGAAGCCGCTGCCGAAGAAGCAGCCGCCGCCCTCGCCGCCGTTGAAACCGACATCGGTCGTACCACCGACCCGGTGCGCATGTACATGCGTGAGATGGGTACCGTCGAACTGCTGACCCGCGAAGGCGAGATCGAAATCGCCAAGCGTATCGAGGAAGGCATTCGCGAAGTGATGGCCGCCATCTCGATGTTCCCCGGCACCGTTGACGACATCCTCGCCGACTACGCTCGCGTGGTTGAAGAAGGTGGCCGCCTGTCCGATATCTTCAGTGGTTATATCGACCCTGACGACGATGGCATGTCCGGCACCGACAACGCTGAAATCCCCGCCGCCAAAGCCAAGGACCAGAAAAAGTCCGAGGATGACGACGAGGACGAAGACGACAGCGACGATGACAGCGATGATGACAACGAAGGCGATGGCGGTCCGGATCCGGAAGTAGCCCGTCTGCGCTTTGGCGCCATTGAAGAACAGCTGCAAAAACTGCAGAAAGCGCTAAAGAAGCACCCGCGCAGCAACCCGAAGGTTGTCGCCGAGCAGGAGGCCCTGGCCACCCTGTTCATGCCGATCAAGCTGATCCCCAAGCAGTACGAAGCACTGGTTACCCGCGTGCGTGGCGCCCAGGATCAGATCCGTCAGCAAGAGCGCGCCATCATGCAGCTGTGTGTGCGTGATGCTCGCATGCCGCGTGCCGACTTCCTGCGTAGCTTCCCTGGCAACGAGATCAACGAAGGCTGGGTTGACGAGCTGCTGGCCGACAAGCCGCGTTACAGCGAAGGCCTTGAAGCGCTGAAGGGCGACATCCTGCGCGCCCAGAAGAAGCTGGCCGAGCTGGAAGAGACCTCGCGTCTGACCATCTCCGAGATCAAGGACATCAACCGTCGCATGTCCATCGGCGAGGCCCGTGCCCGCCGTGCCAAGAAGGAAATGGTCGAGGCTAACCTGCGTCTGGTTATCTCCATCGCCAAGAAGTACACCAACCG
>DBHE01000223.1:3676-28798 GCA_002296055.1 Pseudomonadaceae bacterium UBA836 | reverse complement strand
CGCGTCCGCGAAAAAATAGACGGACACCATCGCCCTTAAAGCTGGAGTTCAAAAGGTGTGTTCACCGGACGCTCACCCATCAGCGCCTGCTGGAGCCAATTGGAAATAGGCCACCGGCCGAGTTTGAGGCACTATACGAACAGAGTCAGGCAACCATATCAGTTGCTGCCTGACTCAAACAAAACAGCCTCCGCGAAACCCGGGGCGGTTCACAGCGGTGTCAGCTTGCCAAACCAGGTACTACGCATAATGACTCCATCTTGTTGTTATTGGCCCGTTTAAGCGCCTGGCAACCGCCATACCAGGTGGCCAGCCAAGGCCTTACGGAGCCTTCTTAGGGAAATTACTGACAACGTTATAAAACACATTGAAAAAATGCGCCATAAAGCCCATTTACCAAAAAACCCCCATATGGAGACATATACTACTTATAAATCATTATTGGAACGCAGATTAGCTGGCACACCTCGTTGGTATTGAGTGAGCTGCTTGCTCGGCGTCACCGCCTTGCTACCAAGGTGCCAGCAGTAACCTGATTGTGCGGTTGATCGACCCAGCGCCTGAGTTCGGATTCTCCGGCACCTAGTGATCGACACGCCCGAATTGAGCTGAAACCCCGGATTCTTAAGGCACACAGACTAAATTCCAGCAAGCTCGCAAGTAGCGAAGAAAGCTCACCCAAGCTTGGTTTCTGATCGCGAAGGAGCGGATTTTGAAGCAGTCAGCGGGCTGCAGAAGGGCTAAGTGAATAGTGACCGCAAGCAAACGCTAGCCAATATCCAAGACGCAGCTCTGACTAGCCGGAAGCGCCTGACCGAATCAAATGACTGTACAAGGCCTGCAGGCCTTGGTAGCGACCTAGCCCGAGTATGGGGTGGCGTTGAAATTGAACAGAGATAAGCGGCAGGAATAGTTGGCGCGCTGCGCGTCACCGCGCCGCCGGAGTCGGCAAGCCGGGCAGGTTAGAACAAGGAAGCTTCCATGCGGCCCCTGTTGGCAAACAAAAAACCCGGCGCGAGGCCGGGTTTTGTTTGTGTGGCGGAGGGACAGGGATTCGAACCCTGGGAAGGCTTTCACCTTCGCCGGTTTTCAAGACCGGTGCATTCAACCGCTCTGCCATCCCTCCACGGGCGGCAATAGTACCGGAAATCCCTGTTGAGTCAATGGGGTACGCTGGCTAGTTGTTACTGAAGCTGAAAGTTGGGCTGCTGCACACGAATGGAAATACTTAGTGCGGCCTGGACGCTTGATTTGGCAGCATCAACCCGTATTATCAAGCAGTATCTGAAGGATCCCGATTTTCAATACAGGAGCGGTGCATGAACATGCAGGAACACAACACTACCCTTCAACACGCCGGCGTGAGCGAGGCGGAAGTCAGCAAGCTGTTCCGCAACACCTACTCGCTGCTGGCTCTGACTCTGGCATTCAGCGCCATCGTGGCCTTTGTGTCCATGAGCCTGAACCTGCCCTACCCCGGCATTATCATCACCCTGGTTGGCTTCTACGGCCTGCTGTTTCTGACCACCAAGCTGCGTAACTCGGGCTGGGGTCTGGTCAGCACGTTCGCCTTTACCGGCTTTTTGGGTTACACCCTGGGCCCGATCCTCAACGCCTACCTGTCGCTGCCTAACGGCGGTCAGCTGGTCGCCATGGCGCTGGGCATGACGGCTCTGGTGTTCTTTGGCCTGTCGGCGTACGCCATTCTGAGCCGTAAGGACTTCAGCTTCCTGTCGGGCTTTATCATGGCAGGCTGTATCGTGCTGATGTGCGCGGTTGTGGCGAGCTTCTTCATCCAGATGAGCGGCCTGCAACTGGCTATCTCCGCAGGCTTTGTGCTGTTCTCCTCTGCAGTCATCCTGTACCAGACCAGCGCCATCATCCATGGTGGTGAAGACAACTACATCATGGCGACCATTACCCTGTTCGTCTCCATCTACAACCTGTTCCTCAGCCTGCTGCAACTGCTGGGTATCTTCAGCGACGACTGATCGAGAGCGCTGCGTTATACTCAATGGCCCACCTTTTGGTGGGCCATTTTCGTTTGTGAGTTCGACACCATGAAGTTTGCCATTGCCCTGTTGGCTGGTCCGCAGGATCCGGCGGCGCGTAGTGCCCTCAAGTTTGCCGAGGCCGTGCTGGCGGGCGGACACCAGATCAGCCGTCTGTTCTTCTACCGTGATGCCGTCCATCTGGCCTCTACGCTGGGTGTGCAGCCTCAAGATGAATGCGACCTAGCCCAGCGCTGGCGTGCCTTTATTCAGGACAACCAGTTAGACGCCGTTGTCTGCATTGCTGCTGCTCTGCGGCGCGGTGTGTTGAACGAGGCAGAGGCAGACCGCTGGGAGCGGCCAGCCGCAAACACGGGAGAGCCCTGGGCGCTATCCGGATTGGGACAATGGGTCGATGCGTTGCAAACCGCAGACCGGGCGGTGACCTTTGGTACCTGAACTAAAAAGTCTGCTGGTCATCAGCCGCCAGCCTCCTACTGCCGTCGCGGCGCGCGAAGCGTTGGACCTAGCCCTGGCTGCTGCTGCTTTTGGTGTCCCCGTCAGCATGCTGTTTATGGATGCAGGGGTGTTGCAGTTGTTGCCTGGGCAGGAATCGGCACTGATTGAACAAAAACCGCTGGCCGCCAACCTGCAGGCCCTGCCGATGTTCGGCGTTGAGGATATCTACGTCTGCCATCACTCGTTGGGGGAGCGCGGGCTGCAACCCGGTCGTTTTCTGCTGACCGCCAAGGCGGTAGACGGCGCGGAGATCGCAAGCCTGCTGGACCATCATGATCAGGTGGTGACGCTATGAGCACGACAATGCTGCATATCTTGCGTCACGCGCCACAGGACGATACGCACTTCGCCAGCAGCCTGCGTGTTATGGGGCCCCATCAGGGACTGTTGCTGATCGAGGATGCGGTGTATGCCCTGCTGCCGCGCACCAGCTCAGCCAACGCCATGCAGCTATTGCCGGGCAGTGTCGGCCTCTACGCGCTGGAAAGTGATATCCAGGCCCGCGGCCTGCCAATCGATGATTTGCCGCGCAGAGTGATGCTCATCGACTACGCGCAGATGGTCGAGCTGTGTATCAGTCACGATAAGGTGCTCAGCTGGTGAGTCAGTCAATGCAAGTAAACGGGCGCGCCATCGCGTTGGACAAGGAAGGTTTTCTGCAGTCTCTGGATGACTGGAGCGAAGCCGTTGCAGCAGAGCTGGCGCGGCGCGAGGGCATCGAGTTGACACCCGCGCACATGGAGGTCATTCATCTGCTACGCAGTTTCTATCAGACCTACCAGCTCTCCCCTGCCATGCGCCCTTTGGTGAAGTACGTTGGACAGCAGTTGGGCAAGGACAAGGGCACTAGTATGTATCTGCTCGGGCTGTTTCCGGGCAGCCCGGCCAAATTGGGCAGCAAGCTGGCGGGCTTGCCCAAGCCCGACAACTGCCTGTAAAGCTGGTCAGGCGCTTTCCAAGGTTGCCAGCACCACCAGCTGGTCGCCCTCGCCCAGGCGCAGCGGCTTGTCCCGTGCAGGGTTGAGCTGCAGGCGCCGGCCTTCGGTATCTGCCTTGGCCCGGTAAATCCCCAGTGCGGTGTCGCCTTGCAATGCGATTACCGCTTCAAGATCCGCAAAGGTCGTAACACTCTGCATCGGGTAATCCTGCACGTCCCGGAAGACCAGCTCGGGGCCACCGGTGGTTAGCAGGTGCTCAAACATCAGTCCTAGCTCACGCCGCTGGGCTATCTGCGCCATCAAGTGGCTAAGAATGGTTGGCCCAACAATGGTTTCTCCGCGTTTGCGCACCACTAGCGCTTCGTTGGCAGGGTCACTCAATTCCAGCAGCAATTGCGGGCGCTGGGTACGTTCGCGCAGCAACTCGTCAACAATCAGATAACCGACCATGGCGCGGGCGTCAGCCTCTTCGCCGGACTCCAATCGATCTGAGGAGATCAGCAAGATGGAGTCAAACCGCTGCTCTATCAGGCCGCGCAGGGCCCCTTCCACCATATAGTCAGCCTGCACGTGATGACACTCTACTCGGCCAGTATCCGGGCTGTAGGCCTGTATAGCGGCTATGCGCTCTGCCGGGTCGAGCACCGACACCATGTGCACATCAAACCGAAAGTCCCCGTAGCCGGACAACTCATGAATCAAGGCGGGCACGCGTCGGCTCCAGCCAAGAATCAGCAACCGCTTCAAGCCACCTGTTTGGCGCTGCGGACTGACTGCCGGGCGTTGCAGCGGGCGCAAGGGGGTGCTGGACTCCGCCAGCGGTTCGGCATGGGCATAGTCGCGAGCCAGCATGACGACCTTGTCACCGGCCTGGATGACCTCGTCGCTTGGCGCGTTGAGCCAGGTCTGCCAGCTGCCACCATCGGGCCGCATAAGGCCACAGACAATCGCCTCCGGCGCGCGGCTACCAATATCGGCCAGAGTCATGCCCACGCAGTTATCGGTCGAGCGGATGTAGAACTCGTTGCCGTCGTACACCGTCAGCACTTCGCCAAACAGCTCCGGCAGCCCTGGATGGATGATTGACTGGGCAAACAAACGGCTGACCAGTGCATCACTGGCCAGCACCTCCAACGGGCCGGAATAGGCGCGCTGCATAACGGTGAGTTTGCGGCGGTCATCCACTTCTGCCACGACGTAAGGGGGTGTAACGCCCCGCTGCTGGGCCTGCGCCTGTAGCGTCAACAGGGCCTTGATAGTTTCCACATCGCTGCTGACCAGGCCACCGGCGGTTTGCATGCGCCCCGGAATCAACACAACCGCGGCTTGCAGGCAGGCGGCGCGATCCAGGTCTTCAGGCTGCAGAGCCGTGCCGGAGCGCAGAATAATGTTGCTCATGTTGCGCCGAATCAGGGGAATGGCGCGCAACTCATGCACGTGCTCCGCAGTCACCTCTTCGGCCAGGATCACCAGCCGCAGGCGCTTGGTCAGGCGCGCTTTCAGCAGGCGCTGGATGCCGCCATTCACGTCGAGAATTTCCTGTACCAGCGGGATGGTGCGGTTGGTCCAGCCCAGAATCACAATGTGGTCGGTCACGGTAACCGGGGTAAGCCCCTGTTCCAGTTTGACCATCATGGCGATCAACCAACGGGTCATAATGGCGACCAGGGCACCGAGAAAGACAACGTACCCGCTCAACGTCAGGACGGTGGATACGATGCGCCGCCAGGTGCCCTCGTCATCGCCCAGGTAACCCGGGTCGGTCAGTCGCAAAAACGCCCACCAGACCGAGTCAGCCAGCGTACCCTCGCCGCTGCTGGGCCACACCAGCCAACCGCCGACCAGCGAGATCAACGCGATGAAGGCGGCGACTACCAGCAGCTGATAATGCGCGCCCTTGATAAACTGGCGCTCGACCAGATAACGCAGTCGATCAACGAAGGAAAATGGCAACATGGGGTTTGGGTCTCGCTGGCGATTTCTTAACGGTGGGATTTCCTGCTAGATTGCGTGTTCGACTCAGCCGGCGCCGTTCTGTTCACTCTCATGGACTATTTCGAACACATCCTGGGCATCGCCCTGCTCGTACTCTACTGGCTTTTTACTGCGGCGGTCACCTTGCGTGTGCTGGCCAAACGCACGCCTGTTAGTGTCACCCTGTCCTGGCTGCTGGTTATCTATATTCTGCCGGTGCTCGGCGCCGCCCTTTACCTGATGCTGGGCGAGTTGAACCTTGGCCGCCAGCGCGCTCGACGTGCCGAAGCCATGGTAGAGCCGTTTCTCGACAGCATCGCCGAGGATTTTCACGCCCCTGTTGGCTCGCTGCCTCGCGGCTCTTTGGTGCAGGGTATCCACCAGATGCTGCAGCAGCGGCTGGGACAAGGAGCGCTGGGCTATCAACAATTGGAACTCCTGGACAACCCTGAACAGATTTTCACTCGGTTGTGCCAGGATGTCGCCAGCGCGCAACAGAGCATTCACCTGGAAACCTACATCTGGTTTCCGGGTGGCCGGGTAGACACCCTGTCCGAAGCACTGATTGCCGCCGCGGCGCGTGGCGTAAAAGTATCTCTGCTGATTGACCACGCCGGTAGCCGTCCGTTTTTCCGCTCCCCCTGGCGCAAGCGCCTGATTGATGCGGGTATCGAAGTGGTGCCAGCACTGCCGGTGCGCTTGCTGCGGGCACTGGCACAGCGCATCGACCTGCGCCTGCACCGCAAGCTGGTCGTCATTGACGGCAAGGTTGCCTATAGCGGCTCCATGAACATTGCCGACCCCCGCTACTTCAAGAAGGAAGCCAAGGTAGGTCAATGGATCGATGTCATGCTGCGCGTGGAAGGACCAGCAGCCCATGGGTTGAACAAGGTCTTCGCGTGGGACTGGGAGCTTGAAACCGGCCTTCGGCGGCTCGCGCCGGCGCCGGAGAACCCGCCGGCCTGCGATAACTGGCTCTCGGTGTTGCCGTCGGGGCCGGGCACAGGGGAAGACCTGATCGGCCAGGGGGTGCTCTCCAGCATCTATCGCGCCAACGACAGCATCACCATCAGCACGCCCTACTTCGTGCCATCAGAAGCCATCTTTGACGCGCTGTGCCAAGCGGCGCGGCGCGGTGTCCGCGTCCGTGTACTGGTGCCCCAGCGGAATGACTCGCGCATGGTGAGCTGGGCCAGCCGCGCGTACTTTGAGCGGCTGCTCGAATCTGGTGGCGAGATCTACCTGTTCGCCGGCGGCCTGCTGCATACCAAAGCCATGCTGATGGACGATCAGCTTGCGCTGGTCGGCAGCGTAAACCTGGATATCCGCAGCCTGCAGCTCAATTTTGAACTGACCCTGGCACTGTTCTCACCAGAGGGCTGTGCCAGTATTCGCGGGCTGCTTGATGGCTACCTTCGCGATAGCACCCCACTAGAGCTGGAGCGCTGGAAACAGCGCTCTCGCGCTGCGCGGGTGCTCGAACGCGGCATGTTCTTTTTGAGCCCTTTGCTATAACCAGCAGAGTGCATTTGCCGTTTGTCATTACAAAAAGAAAGGGCTTGCATTCACCGACACGATAGCTACACCCAAATGAGTTTGATTATCGTTTGCGAGAGTGCAATGAAAGTCTATCTGGTCCCCGTCAGCTTGACCGTCAGCATGATGAGCCCTGCCATTCTGGCAACTCAACACTCCACCACTCAGAGCCTGTTGCCCCGCCAAAGTGCTGTGCTACAGCTGCATGACCACAGCCGCGTACTGGAGCAAATGCTGCAGCAGCCGGTGGACCAACAGGCCCTCACTCAACTCGAAGAACTGAGCTACCAGCTAGAGAGCGACCTGCTGGCCCTGGGCGGTGCCTGGGTCCGGGTGGCCGAGCCGCTGGAGTCGCTGCACCAGGCCATCGAGCTGGGTGACCCAGACGCAGTGCAGCGCCACGCACGGGTTTACCTCGAAGCGCTGTCCGGCTGGCGCGCCTGAGCCTCGAGTCGGCCAGCGTTACAGCTGGCCGGCAATCGGCAACCACCCCAGCGTCCAGCTCATGAACCGGCGAAAACGACTGACGTCAGGCTCGCTCTCCCACGTCTCACCCTCGGCGCTCCAGCGCATACTGCCGTCATCATTCAGGCTCAGGGCAAAGGCGTAATCCTCAGAGGTCCAGCGCTCGAACAGCTCTACCATCTCCTGCGCTAAAGCCTCGTTTTCGATCAGCACCCCGACCTCGGTATTCAGCTTGATGGAGCGCGGGTCCAGGTTGACCGAACCAATAAAGGCTGACTTGCGATCAAACACAAAGGTCTTGGCGTGCAGACTGGCCAGCGATTCGCCCAGGAAGGGGCTTGCACGCTCCTGCTGGCCAGCAATCGGCCGCAGCTCCCACATATTCACCCCGCCCTCAAGCAACGGTTCGCGAGACTTGGCATAACCGCTGTGCACTGCCAAAACGTCGGTGGTGGCCAGTGAGTTGGTGAGTACCGAGACGTCTACGCCTCGCTCGACCAGGCCAAGCAGCAAACGCTCACCAGCATCGCGTGGCACAAAGTAGGCGGAGGTCAGCAACAACTCCTCCTCTGCCTGCTTGATTGGCTCTACCAATGCCCGGCCGAGAAAGGCGACCTGGTTGCCATCGCCGTGCGGGTCAGACTTGGAGGGGTCATCATAAAACCATGTAGCCTTGCCCCAGTGCCAATCCAGCGTTTCGCTGTTCATACCGGTCAGGAAGGTCGATTGTTCCACGGCCTGCACGTACGGATTGCGCTCGGCGGCGCGGGTACTTGAGCCAAGCCGCGCGCGCATGCCGCTCAGCTCCTCGGCACTGGACTCGTCAGCCATGACGCTGATAGGAATCGCGATGCCGCTATTCCAGAAGTTGTCGAAACTGTCTGAGGCGTCATCGCTGATCGGCCCGATCCCCAGCACATCGACATCCTGGAAGTCGATATCACTCAGGGCGAAATACTCATCCCCAATGTTGCGCCCGCCGGTAATGAACGCCTGGTTGTCAGCAACGATCAGTTTGTTGTGCATCCGATAATTGATGCGTCCAAACTCACCCAACTTGCTGAACATCTTCAACCACTCGTTGCGCAGGCTGAGCGGGTTGTACAAACGCACTTCAATATTGGGATGGCGATCGATGGTCGAGACCTTGAAGTCTTCAAGGCCCGCGCCAACGTCATCGAGCAGCAGGCGTACCCGGACACCACGGTCGGCGGCCTTGAGCAGCTGCTCGGTCACCAGCCCACCCGTCGTATCGGTGTTGAAGATGTAGTACTGGATGTCGAGGCTCTTCTCAGCCATTTCGATCAGTTTGATGCGTGCCGCCAAGGCGTCGGCGCCGTCATGCAGCAGAACAAAGCCGGACAGGCTGTCATCGGCAGGCCGTTGCTTTGCCACGTACTGGCTGAGCTTGGTAGACGGGTCGCTGGGCAGGTAGTACGTCGGCAGCTCGGAGTGAGTCATGCCCGCTGTCGCACAGCCGACCATCACGCTGGCCGCACCGACCAGAAGCAGAGTTCGCAGCATTCAAACATCCTTTATAACAAAGGCCCGGCACGTGCGAACCGGGCTTGTGATCCTGGCATTTGCTGACGATTCGACCGCACGCTGACTGGCAGCGCACAGACGAACCCTCAACACACCTCAGCTGCTCATTCCTCGTATTGGTCGCTGACCACCAACTGGTAGCTGATACGACGAGCGCCGCGGTTATCAATTACGACATATCCGCTTTGAGCAGGTTTCAAGCCTTGAGTATAGGCCGCACTGTACAACGCTCGCCAAGCCGATTCCACGCTGTGCTGCGCAGCGTCGTAATCCAGGCTCAGCACTTTCTGCTCAGGTACCTGGCGCGCCTGGTAACCGGCCTGCGGTACCGGCGTGCCATCTACCGCGTAGGCAACCATGAAGTTCAGCTGTTCGGGGGTATTACTCGCCAGGTCATCAAATACCAGATTCAATGGGCCAGAGACTCGCACCTTGCCCCGACGTTGAGCCGTGACCGCCACGTTGACGGCCATGCCGCCCACCTCTGCCAACAACTCGTCTGGCGCCATTTGAGTAGCTCGACCAAACATCGTGGTAGCCGGCCGGGTAAGCAGTCGTACCGGGTAAAGTTTGCCGTCTTCTCGCACCTGCAGCTCATCACCGGCGCGAATATCCACCGCCTTCTGCGCACTGACTGGCAACGGTGCATAGGTGCTAGCGCAGAGCTCGGAGGCCTTAAAGCTGTCACGCTGACCGCTCGACAGCTCCGTGTTACCTGCGACCGCGCGGCAAATCTGCTCATCGTAACCGCGCCAGGCTTGCCGCATGGCGCCAGCCTCCATCAGGCTGCGAATGCTTGCCTCATTGGCACTGGTCGCGGCTAGTAATAACGCCGTCTGGCGTCCATCAGCGGCTTCACGACGATCCGGCCCTCCCACACCAACGTTCGTTACGCTGCGAGTTTCAGCATGCACATTGGCACCTGCCGCAAGCAGCCGGCGGATAGACTCCACTTCCCCCTGTTGCGCCGCCACCATCAGTGGTGTCTTGCCCCAGTCGTTGCCGGCGTTCGGGTCAAAACCCTGCTGCAGTAGCAGGCTGACGGCATCAGGGTTGGCAACGGCGGCCATCAATGCAGTATCGCCGTCGGCGCCCTGCCCGCGCGCTGGCCCCAGCACCTCGGTTTCGTAGGCAATAAAGTCGCTCACCACATTTAGGGGGGCGCCGTTCAGCAGCACGCTGTGCAGCGTCGCAAACTGTCGTCCCTGCTCAAGGGCGCCCGGCTCTGGCGCAAAGGCATAGCGCGGCTGATAACGGGCAAAGGGCGCGGCCAGCTCCGCTGGGAGCTGCTCAGGGACCTGCAGATTTTCCATGGTCCGGGCAAAACTCTCGTGGAAGAGCAGGTTTGCTGCCAACTCGGCTTCCTCTGCGTTCAAACCCTGCTCGATAAACATGCCAGCCAATTCACGCTGCGCCGGTGCCAGCAGCGGCATGATGCGACGGTAACGCTGCTTGTTGCTGAGGTTGCGCTCCGACCAGGCAAAGAAGGCATCCATAGCGGCGTCATGGCGCTGGCGAACGGCAGCTTCGCGGCCGCTGCGCGTGTACTCGTCCACACCCAGCAGTGGTAGGTTGAGCAGCGTCCATTGACGCTCCTTCCAACGCTGGTGCAGATCGCGGCGATCTTGCTGGGAATAGCCCGGCAACGGATCTCCGGCCAGGCTGTTCAGCTCTGCGTCCAGCAAGGCAAAGGTGGGTAAACCACGCAGGGTGTCGGTGCGTGGCGGCGTCAGGTAACTTTGCATCAAACACAACGGCTGCAACTCGGCGCCCAGGGCATACACGCCCGCGTAAGCAGACTCACCCCGTGCCGCGGGTGAGTAGAAACCCCAGGTTTCATTGACCAGCGCCAGCGTTTCACCTTGATAGCTGAACAGATCGATACTGGCGTAATCGCTGGTCTGCGATGAGGATGCGTTGGCCCGCCCGCCATAGTTGGGCTGTTTGGCGACCCAGGCCGGCAAGGTACGATGATCCATCACAACCCGCTCACCAATCAGCAAGCCCCGTGCGCGTTGTTGGTAGCCAGCGTACAGCCCTGCGTTGTAGAGCTCGACCCGGTAACGATGGCCATTACGACTGACCTCGTTGGTGTCTGCTCGGTTGCCAGCCAGCAGCTCGGCGCCGGCCAGCTGAGCGATGTTCGGATCACCTTCGGCAGCCAGCGCAGTATTGAGTGCTGCGGCAATGGGGCCGCAGAAGCCGGGGCGCTGCTCATCCGCCAGACGAAACTCGGCGTAGCTGGCCCAGGCGTGACGTTGGGTTCGCCCCGCCGCCTGGGGCATCGGCCAACGGCGAACCTGCTCGGTACGCTCTTGGTATAGACGCTGCAAACAGCGCTGTGCGTCGAGGTTGCTGATCATCGCCGTATCGGTGTCGTTACCCAGGCCACAATAGCCGGCGCGGGCCAGTTGCCACTGTCGCTGACTGGCTGCCAGAACCAGCGCACCCGGCAGATCCAGCTCGTCGAGACGGCTGTGCAACAGCTCGGCCAAGGCCTTGTCCTGGGCCGCGAGGCTATCGTTGTCGCAGATTTGCCGATGCACCTCGGGCAAGGCACCACTGCAGTCAAAGCTGGCCCTCCCCGGTGCAGGCAAGGAAGACAGCCGAGGCGTGAGGTCAGGCTTGGGCTTGGGGCCCGGCGGCGGACTGCTGGCGCAGGCGCCAAGCAGCGCGGTCAGAGCGATCAATGCACTGCGCGATAGATTCAACATGCGTTCACTCCCTGATCAATCAATAAAGATAGCTGTGCCGTAAATGGTGTAGCGCCCAGTGCCACCGCCGGGCGGCGGTGGGAACGGACCAGCCTGACGAATGGCTTGCTCGGCTGCCTGGTCCAGCACCGCATCACCACAACGGTCGATCTCGAAGGACACCATCTGCCCATTGCCATCCACGGTAATTTCATAGGGGATGTAGCACTGGCGTTTGAAATCTTCCGGGTCACCCTGATAGCCAGGCGGCGGCTTATACACCGACCCTGCGGGTCGACGCAGTTGTGCCGTCACTCTGCCCTTTACCGTATCGGCATACCCCGACGGCGCCATGCGTCCCCGACTACTGGCTTGCGCTGCAGGTGGCGGACTCGGCGGCGCGGCCCATTGCTGGTTGGCGCCAAAGCTATGCACTGGCGGACCACTTGGCTTGGGCGGTGCTGGCGGCGGCGTGGGCCGTGGCGCCGGGCGCGGTTTGGGCGGCTCGGGAAGCGGCTCGGGCTCGGGCTCCGGTTCTGGCTCCGGCTCGGGTTCAGGCTCTGGCTCCGGCTCAGGCGGCGGAGGTGGCGGTGGAACATAGATATCCACCGCAATGGCCTCGGGGCCAGCCGGCAGTGGTTGGTGGCGAAACTGCGCGCCCATCAACCAGACCAGCAACGCCACATGCAAGCCGACCGACACCGCCGCGACCAACAGGCGCAATGGCCAGCGGCTGCGGTTTGCGTTCGTGTCCATCAGGGCTCCAGTTCTTCCGAGGCGACCAGACTGATCTGCGCATAACCGGCTTTTTGCAGGGTGTTCATCACCTGCATCAGCGTGCCGTATTCCACCGTTTTGTCCCCGCGCAGGAACAACCGCGTGCGCAGATCATTACCGGTAATGGCGTGCACGCCCGCGGCGAGCTGCTCCAGGTTGAGCGCCTGCTCCTGCACAAACAGCGTACCGTCGGCCTGCACACTGACATAGACAGGGTCTTCCGGTGGCGGGTTTGGCGTTGCAGCGTTGCTGGGCAGATCAACTGGCACATCCACGGTCGCCAGCGGCGCTGCTACCATGAAGATGATCAGCAGCACGAGCATCACATCCACAAAGGGCGTGATGTTCATCTCCGCGTTTTCCTGATAATTGTGCCGCTTGACCAGCGGCCCTGAATTCAGCTGGATTCCCATATCAGCGCCCTTCGTCCAGTTGACGGGAAACGCTGGCGATCATCTCGGCAGAGAAGTTGTCCAGAGCGCCGACAAAACCGTTAATGTCGCGGGCAAATTTGTTGAAGATCATCACGGCGGGGATAGCAGCGAACAAGCCGAGCGCGGTGGCCAGCAGAGCCTCGGCGATACCGGGGGCCACCACAGCCAGGCTGGCGGACTTCAGCGTAGCGATGCTGGCAAAGCTGTTGAGAATACCCCACACGGTGCCGAACAAGCCGATAAAGGGTGCCGTAGCGCCAATGGTCGCCAGCACGCCCATCATGCTGCCCATGCGCGCCAGATCGCGCTCCTGCACAATGCCGGCGGTCAGGGCAATGCGTTGCAACAGGCGATTGATGCGGTCCGGCTCGTCCTTCTCAACATTGAGAGAGCGAAAATGCCGTAGCTCGCCCTGTGCTACCTGCCACATGCGCCCCATTGCGCTGTGCTCCAGTTGATCGCCCAGCTGCTCGGGCTGACCCGCACGAAAAGCCTTGAGAAAACGCGCGTTGCGACGCCGTGCGCGGCCGAAGACAAAAATCTTCTCCAGCAGCACCGCCCAGGTCAGCAGCGAGCAAAACACCAGTAGAATCATCACCGACTTGACCAGCGGGTCGGCCTGCAGATACATCTCCTTCACACCAAAGCTGGTGTGCTCCACCGCCGCTGGGGCTGGAGCCGTGACCGACGCGGGGCTGACAGCGGCGCTCGTAGTTGCCTCCGACGCCGGCGCCGCAGCAGGTGCGGCCGCAGCGGCCGGTGCCTGGCTTCCATCCGCCTCGGCCTGTGCCAGCACCAGTCCGGCCGAGGTGCCGCCGGCCCCGAGCAGCACCAGCAGTGAAAGTGCGCGCAAGCGCTGCTGCCAACGGGTGGCGGTTAAGGAGTAGGAACGATTCTGCATGGAAACCCCGATTGTTGTGGTTGTTGTAAGTGCTTTTGCATGCGTTGGCTGATCAGCCGTCGATGTTCTGTGGTGTGAGGATGGCGTGTAGCTCGGCCACATACTGCCCAAAAGCCTCACGCCCCCCTGCCGTCAGGCAAACCCGCGTGCGCGGTTTCTTGCCGACAAAGTCTTTTTTGATACGGACATAGTTGGCCCCCTCAAGGGTGCCAAGGTGCGCGCCGAGGTTACCGTCGGTGGTATCGACAATGCCGCGCAGCGAGACAAAGTCCAGCCACTGGCTGGAGCCAAGCGTATTGAGTGCTGCCATGATTTTCAGGCGCACGGGCTGATGAATCAGATCGTTAGGCGTTTGCATCAGCACCTCCGCAGCCAGCAGCCAGACGCCACCAGCGTGCCGCCCCAGCTCAGTGCCAGCAGCCACCAATAAGCGGCACCGGCGAACGCGTAGGTGCAACAGCAAAGCGTGGCCAACACGCTGCCAATCACTATGTAACGAGGGCGCGACTGGGCCCCGCGAATGACATAGAGGGTGGCCACAAACAAGGGAACGATCATGGCGCCCTGGCGAGGCGTTATTGGCCAGAACAGCAGGTGCAGAATAAAGTCGAAGAGCAGTATGGAAAGAACGATAAGCAGATAGCGCGGGACCACACCGGGGGAATCACTGCTGGCTTTAGCCATACGAGCGCCGACCAGCACGCCGGTCGTCGCAACGCAGCCCCAGATCAGCAGCAAGTGCGACTGCAGCAACGCAGTGAGTACACAACCCGTTATATTGAGCACGCCCCAGAGGATCAGCTGACTGGCCTCGAAGCGGTAATCCTGAAAGCCGGCGACGCGGGCCTGCACGTTACTGATTTCGCGCAGGGCCAGGGCGGCCTCCTCGCGTGAAGGGGGCATGGCAATATCCGTGATCTTTGTTTTTATCGTTGCAAAGCACTCTATTTGACAGAGTAAACAAAAACAAGATGCGTATCAGGAAAATCTGCCAACCGCTTATGTATCGTCAGACGCCGCCAGCGGCAATGCCTCCCAGGCGTGGGCGCAATTGCGGCCGGACTCCTTAGCGCGGTAAAGCGCTTGGTCAGCCTGCTCTACCAGCAAATGCAGGGGCGCCGGGCCAACCATAGTGAAGCCGATGGATACGGTGGTACTGAGGGTCCCATCGCCACCCTCGATCTCAGTGGCCTGCCATTGCTCGCGCAAGCGCTGAGCCATCGCAGCCAGTTGCTGTTGATTGACGCCCGAGACCAACAGCAGAAACTCCTCTCCGCCAAAACGGCAGGCCAGATCCTGTTCGCGGAGCTGGCGGTTCAACAATTGCGCGAAGGTGGCCAGCACCCGATCCCCCACTTGGTGCCCCCAGGTGTCATTGATGCTTTTGAAGCGATCCAAGTCTAGCAACATCAGGCCACCTTCCTGCCCCTGGCGCCGGTTGGCAGCCAGTTGCCGCTGCGCCGCCTCCTCAAATGCGCGGCGATTCAGCAAATTGGTCAACGGGTCATGGGTGGCTTGCTGCTTGAGCTCTTCCTGCAGTCGACGCAGCAGAAACATGATGCACAGCATCGAGAAGGCGTAGATAAAGACAATACCTTCGAGGTAATTCAGGACTTCAACCGGCTCGGCCTGCTCAAAGGTAACCGCCTGTATGTAGACCGGGTCTAGCAGGTAAAGCACGAAACGCCTGGCGTAGAGCGCCGCGTGCAACCCCCAGATGACGCACCAGGCCAGCGTCAGCGTGCGCTGACGCGCCTTGGTACGCAGTAGCTCACTGGCCATCAGCACGCTGACCACAACCACTATGGCGCTATGGGTCATGATGCTGAAGCGCAGCGAATCACGCAGTATGAAGAACGCCAGACCTTGAGCGAGAAGGAACAGCAGCATTGCCCGCCCTAGCCCGTCAGGCGATCGGCCGTGACGGTAGCTGCGAGCCCCCCACCACAGCAGAAAGTAGCCTTGGGTTAGCGCGACGGCGCTAATCCACAACGGTAAATGCTCGCGAACCGCTTGCAACAAGGCTCCAGCCACCACGACCGTTAGCCCCATAGCCCAGAAGCGCATCGCAGGAACCTGAGGGTTCAGGGCGGCGGCCACCAATAGGCAGACACCAGCTGTCGCGGTAGTGAGCGCCAGCACCAGCATCAGGGTGGTCATGTCCAGCATGACTCTGCTCCGCAGGGTTATTATTTGCCCCCCCAGATTACCCTGCCTGCATGGCACCTTGCCATGCCCTTTTTTAGGGCTTTACTGACAGGCGCTGTTACCCTGCTCCACCCAGATCAGCTCATCAACGGGAAAGCCCCGCTTACTGGCAGCATCAACAAAGGCCTGTTTGACCTCCTCGCCCGGGTTTGGCTCGCGCGCCAGCAGCCAGAGATAATCGTGATTGGGCCCGGAAACGAACGCGTGCTGGTAGTCCTCGTCCAGGCCAAATACCGCGTAGGTACCGTAGAAAGGCCCAAAGAAAGACACTTTGAGAAAGCCAGTGTCGGTACCCTCGACAAATCGTGCCGTACCCTCAGCCTGGTCCCATTCGGCCTTCTCGGCGTTGCAACCACGATTAATCACGGTGATCGTGCCATCCTCGCCGCTGCTGTGCTCGGCGGTTACTTGGCTCAAGCCCCGTTCAAAGCTGTGATCCAATCGGGCCACTTCGTACCAGGTACCGAGATATCGCTCCGCCTCAAAGGGGCTGACAGGCTCAACGCCGGTAGGCAGTCGCACGCAACCCGCGGTGATGGCGAGCGCTGCAATCAGGCATGTTCTGAACATTATTGGTCCTCCAACAGGTAATCCATCAACTGTTCAAGCAAGGCTGCTGTGCTTGCCAGCTGTTCGTCGCTGACCTGCAAAATCTGCTCGGCGCTTTGTACGTAGGTGGCGGGCACCAGGGCGGCGGCGTCTGCGCTGACAAAGGCGTCGAGCAGCGGTCGATTGGCCTCGAGGTGAAACTGCAAACCGATTACGGAGCGCCCCAGCTGGAACGCCTGGTGGCGGCAGCCTGCGCTGGACGCCAGCAGCACGGCGCCGGCCGGCAGGTCGAAGGTTTCGCCATGCCAGTGCAGCACTTCAACACTGCCGGGAAAGCGAAACGCAGCACCGTTGTGATGCGTATTTCCGCGCACCGGAAACCAACCGATCTCCCGTTCCACGCCCGGATAAACCCGCTGCCCCAATGCGCTGGCGATCAGTTGGGCGCCAAGACAGACACCCAGCACCCGCTTATCCTCAGTCAACGCACGGCGGATGAAGGCTTTTTCAGTCGCCAGCCAAGGCAGCTCTGCCTCGTCATTGACGCTCATGGGGCCACCCATGATGATCAGCAAGTCGACGTCGTCTAACTCCGGCAATGTGTCCCCGGCGTACAGACGGGTACCACTGACCTCAATGCCTCGTGCCCGCAGACTATCTTCGATGATACCCAGGCCTTCAAACTCGACGTGTTGCAAGTAATGCGCGCGCATCCGCTCAGTGCTCCTTCGGTTGTAACGAAGTCTGTGATGCGTAGGGCGCGCCAAAGGTTCCCTAGGGGCTAGCCCCGCTTACACATCCTTGAAGCGGAACACATCGTCTTGCTGAAAGCGTTTCAGGCACAGGGTGATCAACAGGCTGCGATGGGGGCGAAAGAGGTCACGAGCCTGGTTGGCATCAAGCATCAGCGCGCCAATGTCGTCGTCGCCGTAGGTGCGGTAACCCACCTTGTTGCTGGCCAACTCCGGACAGGCAGTGATGCTCATGTACAAACGGTCATCCGGCCGCTCGTACAACGCGTACAGGCGGTCGCAGTTAATCAGCAAGCTGCGATAGTGCTTGGCCTGGGAGTACACGTGCACTGAGCTAATAACCTGCTCCTGCACCCCCTGGGTCAGACGGCGGTCGCGCCGGGTCCGGTCATTATTGAAGTAGAACTCGATGACGTAGTCGGTGACCGCTGCGCCCTGGTTATCGAGTACCCGGATCACCGTATTCTGGTAGGCACTGAAATGATCGCCAGGGCGTTTGCTGGCCGCCGCCGAGACGCTGGCTGTGTGCTGCTCCAGCCTCGCGCGCCAGGCGGCAAAGCCGCTGTCTGGCACCATCAATGCCCCGCAGATCAGGCTCCAGGTTACCGATTCGCGGGTGCCCCGCCCCTTGGCGGTGATGCTGCCGTGATCCTCGCCATCAACTACCGCAAAGGCCAGCCCCTGCGCCGGCGCCTCCTGATAATCAATCTGCGGCGCGGTGCCAGCGGCCTGGCTGAAGTCGACAAGCATGCGGGCAGCCTGCAGATTAGCGGTAGAGACGCGCACCGTTCCGTCGCTTCCAGGCTTGTTGGCTACAGCTGCGATACCGCTGTAGCCCGTGTTGCCTACCAGTACCGTACACAACAGACTGCCGTCACCTAGAGGCGAGTCGGGGTTGAACAGATCCCGCTCAGCCAACTCCCAGCTGTAGCTGCTGGCCAGCTCAAGGCCCTTGAGAATCTGCGCCCCGGTCTCAAACAGCCGGGTGCCCTTCCAGCCTTTGACCGCGCGGCCGATGACCGAGCGGCCAGTATGCGCCAGCGGCGAGCCAAAATTGGCCGGCGCCAACATCAGTAGCCGATGCACCGGCCGCTCGGATGCGCTAAAGCGACGCAACCAATCGCGGATTACCAGGCCGCCGGTGCTATGCACGATGGCGTCCACGCTGCGCGGCGAACGTGGCAACCCGCGGTCATTCCATGCACGGTCGAGGGCCGCCACCAGGTCGGCGAAGGTTACCTGATCGTCGAGGGAAATGTAGTCACCAAGGTGGATGTCCGCGACGTCCGCGGCGATGCCGTCAGGTGGCGGGTTGGCGAGGCGCTTGGCGAGGTCGCGAAAGGAGCTGTAGCTATCGCTCCAGCCGTGCAGGATTACCAGCATGGGGTCGGTCTCCACGTTAACGAGGGTAGTCGGCGTGAATCAGACTGCTGGACGGCTTCCTGCCGGGTTATGTCATTGACCATAGACCGCCAAAGGCCCGTTGCAAAGCAAGAACGCGCAGACCGGTCTGCCGCTATGACTCCACCTAACCCGCCATTTCACCAACAGATGGAACCCCTGCCCGCCTGCTGTACCTAAACAAAACACCCATTAACCTGCTTAGGAGACGTATGTATGGCCAATGTCCTTAACGGCAAAACGATCGCCTTCCTCGCCACCGACGGGGTCGAGCAGATTGAACTGACCCGCCCGTGGCAAGACCTGCAAGACGCCGGTGCCACCGTGCACCTGGTGTCCAGCAACACAGGTGAGATCCAGGGTTACCATCACCTGACCGCAGCCGACGTGTTCACTGTCGACAAAAGCGTCTGTTATGTGGACGCCAACGACTATGACGCACTCGTGCTTCCGGGTGGCGTTGCCAACCCGGACGCCCTGCGCCTGGATGCGGATGCAGTGAGTTTCGTTAACGCGTTCTTCAAGGCAGGCAAGCCGGTTGCCGCGATCTGTCACGCGCCTTGGCTGCTCATTGAGGCAGGCGTTGTTGAGGGGCGACGGCTTACTGCCTGGCCCAGCCTGAAGACCGACCTGGTCAATGCCGGAGGCAAATGGGTTGATGTGGCGGTGTGTGAAGACAAGGGGCTGATCACCAGTCGCAAACCCGATGATCTGGACGCATTTTGCGAGAAGATGCTGGAAATATTCTCAGCCTGAGCTGAGGGCTGGGCCGTTGTACGCGCTAACCCGCGCAGCGGCCCGCCTTAACGCCAGCTCAGACGCCTGAATGGCGCCTGGCTGCTAGGGCAGCGCGATGATTAGCTGCCTTCAACCCTGAAGCCCACCTTCATCACGACCTGAAAGTGCGCGACCTTACCGTCGACGATATGCCCTCGGGTCTCTTGTACTTCAAACCACTCAAGGTTCTTGACCGTCTTTGCGCATTCGGCGATGCCGCTCTGGATTGCGTCATCGATGCTGGTGGGCGAGGAACCGACAATCTCGATGCGTTTGTACAGGTGGTGATCCGACATGGCTTGCCTCCATTCAACAAATGAACACCCGGGGGTGAATACTCTTTTCCGGGCATATAACAAGCGCTGACCGCCCTGCAACTGTAGCGGCAATCAGCGTCTTCTTAGTCGACGGCAGAAAGGCCCCAGGAGTTCCGCCCGTTTTGCCGGCAGCTCTCGGCGCAGGCCATTGCGGACGACTGGCTGCCAGAGACAGTCCGTTGGCTACGCTCGGTCGCAGCGTGCGCCAACCCAGCCAGTGATAATGACGCCGTCAGAAGACTAACAAGGACAAGATCATGCGTCGTCTGCTCTCTTTTACCTGCCTGTTTGCCCTTAGCTGCGCCTTTACCTCCGCCCTGGCGGCCGACCGACCCAACATCCTGCTGATCGTTGCCGATGACTTGGGCTTCAGTGATCTGGGCGCCTACGGCGGGGAGATTCGCACTCCCAATATCGATCAGCTGGCCGCAGAGGGCCTGCAGTTCACCAACTTCCATGTGGCTGCAACCTGCTCACCAACGCGCTCGATGCTGTTGACCGGTGTAGACAATCATCTGGTCGGTATGGGCAACATGAAAGAGATCATGGCGGACAACCAGAAGGGCCAACCCGGCTACGAAGGCTGGCTGAACGATAGCGTGGTCACCCTACCCAGTCTGCTGCAGGATGCCGGTTACAGTACCTACATGGCCGGCAAATGGCACTTGGGTGCCCGTGCGCAGAGTCAGCCAGTGGCGCGCGGTTTTGATCGTTCCTTCGCGTTAATGGAAAGCGGCGCGGATAACTGGGAGGCCAAGCACTACTTGCCTGGCGGCAGCGCCACCTGGCTTGAAGACGGCGCTCCAGTAACGCTGCCAGAGGGCTTCTACTCCTCTTTCACCTATGCCGACAAGCTGATCAGCTATATCGACAGCGGCCGCGCGCAGGGCAAGCCCTTCTTTGGCTACCTGGCCTTTCAGGCGGTGCACGCGCCGCATCAGGTACCCGAAGAGTACATCCGGGGCTATGAGGCGCTGTATGAAGCAGGCTGGGACCAGATTCGGACAGATCGCTACCAGCGCCAGTTGGCCAGCGGCCTGCTGCCAGACAGCGGCGAAAACCCGGTGACGGATGATTGGGGCACCTTCTATCAGCGCACCCACATCGATTGGGACTCACTGGGGGACGATGAAAAGGCCTACCGCACTCGTCAGATGGCGGTGTTTGCCGGTATGGCCGAAGCCATGGATCAAAGCGTGGGCAAGGTCATCCGTTATCTCAAGGACAGCGGCCAGTACGACAACACCCTGATTCTGTTCATGAGTGACAATGGCGGCGAATCTACCGTACTGCGGGAAGTCGCCCCACTGTTCTACCGCCTGCGCTACAACACGGAAGTCGAAGCGCTCGGCGCACCCGGCAGCTACAGCGAATACGGCCCTGGCTGGGCTTATGCCTCCAACACGCCCTTCTACTCCTACAAGGGCTCGCCATTCAGCGGTGGCATGCGCGTACCGCTGATCGTCAGCCAACCGGGACACATCGCCCCCGGCACCCGGACCAACAGCTTTGGGTATGTAACCGACATCACCCCAACCCTGCTGGACATCGCAGGCGTAACTCAGCCCGACGGCGAGTATCGAGGCCAGACGGTGCACCCGATCATGGGCACCAGCATGCGTGGGCTGCTGGAGGGTCGAGCCGAGCGCGTGCACGCGCCGGACCACCCCACAGTGTATGAACTGGCTGGCGGCATCGCCGTCTGGCTGGGCGACTACAAGCTGATTAGCTCTAGCACCAGCGCGATACCCGCGCGCACCGGGCCGCAACTGTTCAACGTCAAACAGGACCCGCTGGAGCGCCATAACCTAGCAGAGCAGCAACCCGAGAAGGTAGCGCAGTTGATGCAGATTTATCGCGAGTACGTTGAGCGCAATCAGGTCATCGAAGTCCCGGCGGATTACCGCGCCTGGGAGCAGGTAAAGAAAAACGGTCGAGAGCAGTTCATCGCCAACCATCGCCTGAGTCTGGTGCTGTTCGCACTGGCGGTAATTACCCTGGTCGTAGGGGGCGGATGGCTGCTGGTGCGTCGACGCCGTGAGTAACCGGGCCGATCACCGCAGCCAATAGGGTTTGATACGCAGGCTGATTCAATCTGGCGGCGGGCGCTGGTCTGGGGATAGGGTCAGCTCTGATTATTCATTTGGCGGCGCTGCAACGTGCTGCCTACCAGGGAGGCCCCATGAGTCTGGCCAAGGCGTTTTTTGATGTCGGGCTGTTTACCAATCAGCGCGAGCTGCAGCAACAGTTCTGGAGTGAGCAGGTTGGACTTACCTTTGACCATACGCTCAAGCTCGGCGGAGGCGTTTTGCAGCATCGCTACAACGCTGGTATCGCGGTGCTCAAGCTCAATGACGCACGCGACAGCCTGCCAGCGCCAGGCGCAGGTCCAATCGCCGAACTGTTAGTCGCCACGCCCGGCGCCACCGCGCCGCGCGCACTCAAGGACCCGGACGGCAACAGCGTAACGCTGGTACCTCCAGGACATGACGGCATCCAGGGGCTGGCTGTGCGCCTGCGGGTCACCGATCCTGCACGCAGTCGCGCCTTCTATGAGCAAGTGCTGGGCTGCGTGCCCCAGCTCAACGAAAGGCTACGTTGCGGTGAAGCCCTGCTGCTTCTGGAAAAGGCCGACAGCGCGGCCGCTGCGGGCGATGCGCCGCTGGCCGCCGTTGGTTTGCGCTATTTGACCTTGCAGGTTTTTGACTGTGACGCCGCCTATGCCAGCGCGTTGGCCTGCGGCGCAGACGGCGCCAAGGCGCCGGTGACGTTGGGTAGCACCGCGCGCATCGCTTTCATCCGTGATCCAGACGGGGTGTGGATTGAGCTGTCGGAGCGCGCCTCGGTCACCGGCAAGGCGGTCAGCGAGTAGTTAACCGCACAGATAGGTGCCGGTGCCAACAGCAATCAAGGTGCCGTCGTTGGCGTGCAGTTCAGAGCGCACCACGCCCACCTTGTTGCCCGAGCGCAGCGGTACAGACGTGCAGACAAACTGCTCGCCCCGCCCCGGGCGCAGGTAGTCGACGCGCAAGTCGATAGTGCCCAGCTTGGACAGGCGCATCATGCGCTCCTGCACAGTCAGGTGCGCGTGGCGGTCAAAGGCGCCAATCAGGGCCATAGCACCACCGCAGACATCAATCAGTGAGGAAATGGCCCCGCCGTGCAAAATGCCTTGGGTGAAGTTGCCGATCAGCTCAGGGCGCATCGCCAGGCTCATGGCCACGCAGTCGCGGCGCAGCTCATCGATCTCGATACCCAGATGACGATTGAACGGGATACGGTTGAAAAAACCATAGACTGCCTGCGACAGCTCCTCGGGCAGAACATCAGTGGCGGGATCTATGGTTGACGGCAAGGCAGCAGACTCAGTCATGAAGAACTCCTGAAACAGTCCTGCCACCCTGCCCTATTTGCGATTGTCCTGCCAGAGAGCAAAACAAAATGTCCTGTATTTGGCAGAAATGACGCTGCCAGCAACTGACTACAAAACACCCTGCGGCGCCGGATCATCCGGCGGGGAAAACCATTTGAGCTTGTCGTGCAGCGACACGACCTCGCCCACAATCAGCAGCGTCGGCGGCTTGATGGTTTCATTGGCGATACGATCCGGCATATCCGCCAGGCTGCCAATCAAAACCCGCTGGTTTACCGTGGTGCCCTGCTGCACCAGCGCAATCGGCGTATCGGCGCCCCGGCCATGGGCAATCAGCTGGCTGCAAATCTCCGGCAACCCTACCAGGCCCATGTAGAACACCAGCGTCTGCCCTGGCGCCACCAGATCGCGCCAGGGCAGATTGGTGCTCCCGTCTTTCAGGTGCCCGGTGACAAAGCGCACCGATTGGGCGTGATCACGATGGGTCAGCGGGATGCCCGCGTAGGCAGAGCAGCCGTTGGCAGCAGTGATGCCCGGCACCACCTGGAAGGGTACGCCGTGCGCCGCCAACTCTTCGATCTCTTCACCGCCGCGACCAAAGATAAACGGGTCACCCCCCTTGAGGCGCAGCACCCGCTTACCTTCCCTGGCCAGGCGCACCAACAGTTGGTTGATCTCCTCCTGCGGCACAGCATGGTTGCTGCGCGCCTTGCCGACGTAAATACGCTCGGCGTCTCGGCGGCACAGGTCAATGATCGCAGGCGGCACCAGCCGGTCGTGCAGCACCACGTCGGCTTGCTGCATCAAGCGCAGGGCGCGAAAGGTCAGCAAATCCGGGTCGCCAGGCCCCGCGCCAACCAGATAAACCTCACCCTGGTAGGTCTGTCCACGCTCGTCCTGCAGGCGCTGCTGCAACAGCTCGGCGGCCTGCTCATCGCGGCCGGCAAACACATGCTCAGCCACCTCGCCCTGGAAGATATTCTCCCAAAACGCACGCCGTTGATTGATGGTCGGTAGCGCGCTTTTAACCTGCTGGCGAAAGCGTTTGGCCAGCTGCGCGAGTCGACCGTAAGCCGCCGGAAAAAGGGTTTCAATGCGCGCCCTGCTCAGCCTGGCCAATACCGGCGCATGACTGCCGCTGGACACCGCTATCAGCAGCGGCGAACGATCAACAATGGCAGGAAAGATCACCGTGCACAGCTGCGGCGCGTCCACCGCGTTGACTGGGATGCGCAGCGCCTGGGCATCAGCGGACACCTGCGCGTTTAGCACGTCATCGTCGGTGGCGGCGATCACCAGCACGGCATCGTCCAGATCACTCGATTGATAGCCGCCTTCCCGCACCGAGCCTTGGGTGCTGGCGACCAGCTCGCGCAACGCTGGTTCGATCTCGGGGGCTACCACATACAAGGCAGCGCCCGCCTCACTCAGCAGGCGCGCTTTGCGCAGGGCGATTTCGCCACCGCCGACCACCAACACGCGGCGGCCAGCCAAGTTATGAAACAGCGGCAGAAATTCCATACAGGTGCGTCTCGTTTACTAGGTCATAACGGCAAAGCGGGAGCTCAAGGCTCCCGCTTGGGGGTTGGTTCGGTCAGTTTAGCCGATGCGTTCGACGCCACCCATGTAGCTGCGCAGGGCTTGCGGCACTTCGATGCTGCCATCGGCCTGCTGGTAGTTTTCCAGCACTGCCACCAGGGTACGCCCTACTGCCAGACCTGAGCCGTTGAGCGTATGCACCAGCTCCGGTTTGCCGGTTTCAGGGTTACGCCAGCGAGCCTGCATGCGGCGCGCCTGGAAGTCGCCACAGTTGGAGCAGGAGGAAATCTCGCGGTACTTGCCCTGGCTAGGAATCCAGACTTCCAGATCGTAGGTTTGCTGGGCGCTGAAGCCCATGTCACCGGTGCACAGCGCCATGGTGCGGTACGGCAGCTCCAGACGCTTGAGCACGTCCTCGGCGTGGCCGGTCAGC
>DBHE01000223.1:3285-3406 GCA_002296055.1 Pseudomonadaceae bacterium UBA836 | reverse complement strand
GTACGGCAGCTCCAGACGCTTGAGTACGTCTTCGGCATGGCCGGTCAGCTCTTCCAGTGCAGCAGCAGACTCCTGCGGGCGAACGATTTGCACCATTTCAACCTTGTCGAACTGGTGCTGG
>DBHE01000223.1:2424-2900 GCA_002296055.1 Pseudomonadaceae bacterium UBA836 | reverse complement strand
TATGGGCGGTCAGTTTCAGCGGCAGCTCTTCTGCGCCGAGGATGCTCTGGCTGACGATGTTGGTCAGCGAGACCTCGGCGGTCGGGATCAGGTACAGGTCCCGTTGATCTTCACCACGGCTGATCTTGAACAGGTCTTCTTCAAACTTCGGCAGCTGACCGGTGCCCTGCAGCGCCTCAGCCTGAACCAGGTAAGGCGTATAGGCTTCTTCATAGCCGTGTTCGTTGACGTGCAGATCGAGCATGAACTGGGCGAGCGCGCGGTGCAGCCGGGCAATAGGCCCGCGCATCAGAGCAAAGCGCGCGCCGGACAGCTTGGCAGCCGTCTCAAAATCCAGGTACCCGTGTTGCTCGCCCAGCGCCACGTGGTCTTTGACATCAAAGTCGAAGCTGCGCGGCGTGCCCCAGCGGCGCACTTCAACGTTCTCGTCTTCGCTCTCACCGACCGGAACGGATTCAGCCGGCAGGTTGGGCATG
>DBHE01000223.1:0-2032 GCA_002296055.1 Pseudomonadaceae bacterium UBA836 | reverse complement strand
CCCATACGGTCGACATCGGCCAGCAGCGGCTGGATATCCTCACCGCGTGCTTTGGCCTGCCCGATCGACTTGGAGCGACTGTTGCGTTCGGCCTGCAGGGTTTCGGTGCGGGTCTGGACGGCCTTGCGGCGTGACTCCAGGGCATCGAGCTGGGCCAGGTCCAGCGCAAAGCCACGGGTGGCCAGGCGCTCGGCGAGCAGTTGCGGTTGAGTACGAACGAGTTTGGCATCAAGCATGGGTGATCATCATCTTTTGCAGTTTCAGGTGACGGCTGGTCAGCGTGTCAGCGACAGCCCAGCCCAGGTGGCGAGCAGGCCGATACAGACACTGAGCAAAACATAGCCCAGAGCCAACAGGCCCTCGCCGTTCTCCAGCAGCCTCAGCGTATCCAGAGAAAAGGTCGAAAAGGTGGTAAAGGCGCCAAGCAAACCGGTCACCAGCAATTGACGCAGTACCGGCGAAAGCTCGGGGCGCTCCAGCCAAAGGCCGTATAGTACACCGATCAGCAGGCATCCGAGCAGATTCACCAACAAGGTGGGTAACGGAAACAGCTTGGGCCAGTGCGCCATGGACCACTGCGCCACGCCAAAGCGCGCCAGGGCACCCAGCGCCCCGCCCAGCATGACCGCCATACACAGCTTAATCATCCGACCTCCGTTGCCTGCTGCTCGCGGCATCCAGGGCGCGCAGGTGTTGCAGTTTCTGGGCAATCTTCAATTCCAGACCCCGTGGTACCGGCTGGTAATACTGACGCGGCTCAAGCACTTCAGGGAAGTAATCTTCACCGGCGGCGTAGGCCTCCGGTTCATCGTGAGCATAGCGATAGCCATCGCTGTAGCCCAACTCCTTCATCAGCTTGGTCGGCGCGTTACGCAGATGCAGCGGCACCTCCAGCGAGCCCTGGCCGGCAACATCGCGCATTGCGCTGTTGAACGCGTTGTATACCGCGTTGCTCTTGGGTGCACAGGCCAGATAGGTGATTGCCTGGGCAACAGCTAGCTCACCCTCGGGACTGCCGAGACGCTCTTGTACATCCCAGGCATTAAGGCACAACGTCAGCGCTCTGGGATCAGCGTTGCCGATATCTTCGCTGGCCATTCTTACCACGCGCCGGGCGATGTAGAGCGGGTCGCAGCCGCCGTCGAGCATGCGGGCAAACCAGTAAAGCGCCGCATCGGGGTTTGAGCCGCGCACGGATTTGTGCAAGGCCGAGATCTGATCGTAAAAGGCTTCGCCGCCCTTGTCGAAGCGTCGGCGGTTGTCGCTGAGCAGCTCGCCGAGCAACTCCACCTCGATGACACCGCCCTGCTCCACCAGGTCGGCGGCAATCTCCAGCAAGTTCAGCAATCGCCGCGCGTCTCCGTCACTGGCATCGAGCAGCAACTGGCGCGCTTGCGGGCTGAGCTGCAACTGCAGTGCACCAAGGCCGCGCTCCATGTCCTCCAGGGCACGGTCCAGCAGCCCGCTCAAGGCTTCTTCGTCCAGGCCCTTGAGTACATAGACCCGAGCGCGGGACAACAAGGCGTTATTCAGCTCAAAGGACGGGTTTTCGGTGGTGGCGCCAATAAACAGCAGGGTGCCGTCTTCAACATAGGGCAGAAAGGCGTCCTGCTGCGCCTTGTTGAAGCGGTGCACTTCATCAACAAACAGGATGGTCCGCCGCCCGTTGGCTGCGTAGTTCTGCCGTGCGATATCCACTGCCTGGCGAATGTCCTTAACCCCGGCCAGGACTGCAGAGAGGGTTTCAAAGTGAGCGTCGGTAACGGTGGCGATCAGGCGGGCCAAGGTTGTCTTACCGACGCCGGGTGGCCCCCAGAAAATCATTGAGTGCAGTGCGCCCTGCTCCAGCGCCGTGCGCAGCGGGCGGCCGGCACCCAGCAGATGCGACTGGCCCGCGTATTCATCCAGATTGCGCGGGCGCATGCGCGCAGCCAGCGGCTCGCGCGGCGCCGGCGGCGCGAATAGACCGCCGTTATTCACTGATCACGTCGACCCCGTCCGGCACCTCGAACTGGAAGGTGTCGGCAGCAAC
>DBHE01000081.1 GCA_002296055.1 Pseudomonadaceae bacterium UBA836 | reverse complement strand
TCATCGACCGTGGCCACGATGGCCACCCCTTCACCAAGTCTGAGCAGGTCCACATGTGTGGCAACAGCGTGAGCCCCGGCACGATGGCGGCGATCGCTTCAGCCAACAACCCGTGGGCGGCCGCCAGCCAAGAGGTATCAGCAGCATGACCACCCAACTCACAGCCCGGCACGCCGAGCCGCGCGTTCACGTCCGTGCGGACCAGTGGATGACCGCAGCAGAGCTTGCCGAGTTCTGGCACGCACTGCAGCAGCGCCTTAACGATGCGCGCCACGCAATGCAGGACGGCAGCGTATTTGACCCCATTGGAATTGATAGCGAAGGAGGCTCCCTTGATTAACAACGAACTGAGCGGCGGTGAAGCCGTGATGATGGTTGCCTCGCTACGCGAGAAGGTAGCCGATCTTGAAGGCCTGGTATTTGCCGAGACGAATGCAAAGCAGGCGGCGTTAGAGCATGTTGCGGCGCTTGAGGCTGAGTTGGCTACCCCAACGCCAGAATACGTCTGGGCGCGACTACTGGACAACATGGTGACCGACAACGGCGGCCCATATATGTCATCTACAGCTGACTTTGACGAGGCCCGACCCGCCATAGCCGCTCTGATCGAAGCAGGGTTCTTCCTTGGCGACCCGAACGATTTGGACTCCGACTATTGGCAGGCTGTTGGTGGCGAGGTCGACGAAGCGAAAGAGCGATTTGCTTCGCACGCCGAGCAATACCTGGCGCTAGATAGCGTTCTGCACCGAGTGTTCGAGAGTCCTGCAGACTTTCCCGCGCCTGTTGAGCCGTTTCAGCAGCGCGTCCATTCGTGGATGCTCGAGTGCTTTGGCCCGGCCATCGCTGCCGACAGGGCTGAGCGCAATCACCGCTTCCTTGAAGAAGCGCTCGAGCTGGTTCAGTCGGTTGGCTGCACCGCTGATGAGGCCCACCGCCTGGTCGACTACGTCTACGGGCGCCCGACCGGCGAGCCGGTGCAAGAGGCTGGTGGCGTAATGGTTACCTTGGCCGCCCTGTGCGCGGCGAGCGAACTGGACATGGCCGAGGCCGGCGAGCAAGAGCTGGCCCGCATCAGCCAGCCCGACACGTTGCTGCGTATACGCGAAAAGCAGCGCAACAAGCCGTCAATGTCGCCGCTTCCTGGTGTTTACCCGGAGCGTGCAGCGCCTGTTGAGCGGGTGGAGCAGTACGGATACCAAGCAACCTTCAACGCTATCGCAGCAGCAACGAAGGTTCACGGCAGTAATGCGGTCGCTATCAGCGTCGAAGCGTTCCGTAAGTCTCTGGCGCAGGCCACCCCACAACCCGCACCCACTGCCGCGCAGTTTGATGCCCGAGACCTCGCAGAGGTGGCCGTTATCAAGGCCATTGCGCGCATCAAGGCGGCATCACGCAGCATGCCATCGAGCTTTGCCGGCGGCTACGAAAGTACAACCTCCATCCTCGATATGTTCGTTTCAGAAATCAGGAATGGCGAGTGGGCGCAGCTCGGCGGGGATGCAGTAGTAAACCAACAGCTTACAACTGCCGCGCAGGATGTGGCGGGGATGGTTGAGGCGTTGGAATGGTGCGAGAAGTGGTTTTCACGTCACTCCCCGACCGCCGCTCTCGTCTCGGGCGAGCATGCAACTCATCCGATGCTGTCGTCCATTCGCGCCGCCCTCGCCGCCCACCAGAGCGGAGGTGCCAAGTGATGGCGTTCTTTATCATGGAATACCGAGTAAAGGATTATGGGTTTCGGCACGCCTTTAGCCGCGACCCCAAGGCCGGGAGAAAGGTTTTTACTGTCAGCGGCGATGACATCGGAACTCACGACATAGCCACGGTTGAAGCTATGGCCCGACTACCTGAGTCGACCCCCGAGGGCTACGAGCTGCATTCCATTATTGACCGTGACGCGGCAAAGGAGCAGCCCCATGAGTAAGCTGGAGTTAACGCGCTGCGCTGCTTGCCGGAAGGAGAAGCCTGTAAGCGAAATGAAAACCTGTATGCACAACCAGATGCACCGCTATGTGTGCGACGCGAAGTGCATGAATGATTTTTACAATCCGCCACCAAAGCAGGATCAGCATGCAGCGGACAAGGCGCGGATAGCGGAGCTGGAGGCGGCGCTAATGGCGGCGCGCGACTGGCTGTCAGGGTGGGCCAGTGCTGAGCACCAATTATCTGTGATCGACGCAGCCCTAGCCCAGCAGGGCAAGGAGGGTGAGGCGTGAGCAAGCTATTGCGCGAACTGGCGCGCCAGCTCGGCATCGCCGGTGACGTATTCCTCGTTTCAGTTGTCGCCGGGGCCGGGCTCACGCTTGGCGGGGTGCTGGTTATCAGTGCGCTTGGCGCTATGGCGGGTGGCAAATGACCCACCGCCCCAAAGGCCGCATGTGCGCCGGCTGCGTCCGCCGGGACCGTGATTGCTCTGCCCTGCCCTTTGCTCAGATGCGACCCATCGGCAAAGATCAGGACGGCACGATCATCGTAAAGTGCGAGTGGCACGAACCGCGCCAGCAATAACCCACCCCGCTATATCCGCCCTATCGGGCTATCCCCTATTCCAACGTATCCGGCAGCGCCGGAGGGAGAAGTATTGCCATGAGCAACGCGCCAGACCACTTTCGATACCGCACAAGGCTTGATGAAGACGGCGTGCATATCGTGTGCGATCGCTATGTCGTGATCGGTGAGACTGAGCACTTCTATTACGTCGTCCGGCACGACCTGGAATACCTTGCGCGCCATTCCCCAGCTTGGGCAAAAGCCAACCGAAAGCGAGTCAGCAAGACCTCCGGCAAGCGCTATTGCTACCCGGACAAGCGCGACGCGCTGGGCTCATTCCGGCAGCGCCAGAAGTATCGGATGTCGCATGCAAAGACAGCGATGTCACAAGCGCAGCTCTCGCTCGCCCAGCTGGACACGATGCTTGATGCCGAGCAGATCCCTGACTTCCACCCATGCGGACACGATGACCACACGTCGTCGTTCGTGTGGGAGTAACCACCCTACACGCCGGGAGGCATGACCAATGGCAAAAGTCATTACGCAAAGCAGCATCAACATGCCCCGGCTTATGGAGGCCGGGGAGTATCGTAAGCTGCGTTATGCTGGGAGAGAGCCCAGCTTGCAGAAGCTGAAAAAATGGATCGATGAGGGTGTCGTTGTGGGCGAGATCAAGGGTGGAGTGTATTTTGTTGACCTGCAGGCCGAGTTGCTGGGGTCTGATGACGAGCTGCTGGCCAAGATGGTTCAGGTGGCGTAATGGCTCCCCGAAAGCGCACAGCAACCAATCGAGAGCTGCCACCGAACCTGTACCCGAACGGTAAATACTGGCAGTACCGCAACCCCATCACCGGCAAGAAGACCAGCATCAACCGCCCGCTTGCCGAGGCTATCAAGCTTGCCAGGGCGGCCAATGCAAAGCTGCTCCCGCTGGCCGCTGACGAGAAGCTACTGCAGGCGATTACCGGAGAGCATGCGCCTACCGTGCAGCTCCTGATTGAGCGGTTCGATATCGAGTGGCTGGACGGCCGCAAGCTGGCCGAGTCCACGCGCAAAGAAATCCGCATCAAGCTCGCCCGGTACATCAAGGATCTCGGCAAGCGCATGATCGGTCAGCTGGACGTGCTCGCAATGGCCGAATACCTCGACCAGTTCCAGAACAACGCCTACACCAAGCATCGTGGCCTGTGGGTACAGGTGTGCGCGTTCGGCGTGGCAAAGGGTCTGATGGAGCGTAACGTTGCCGAGTTGACCCTGGCAAAGAAGGAGGCCGAGAAGGTGCGGCGTCGCCACACGATGGAAGGTGTGCAGCGGATTTTGGAGGCCCACACCACCCCGCCCTGGCTGAAACTGGCGATTCGGCTGGCCCTGCTGTCGCTGCAACGCCGTGAAGACCTTGTAACGTGGGAGCGGTCGGCAGTGGACCTTGAGGCAAACATTATCAGGCTAAGCCCAGGCAAGACCGAGAACTACAGCAATCCGATCCACCTTGAGATTGAAATGGGGGCCGACCTGCGCCAGGTGGTTCGTGAGTGCATGTCAGTGCCAATCGCCAGTCCGTTCCTGCTGTGCTACCGCCCCAGAGCGCGCAAGCGCGAGCAGATCGAGGCCAAGGCGCACTGGTCGGCCATTACAGATGACTACCTGACAAAAGAGTTTGCCAAGGCCCGCGACGCCTGCCGAGCCTACGACGATATTGCCGAGAAGCGCGCCCGCCCATCGGTGCACGAACTGCGGGCTTTGGGGGCGTGGCTGTATGAGCAGCAGGGCTTCCCGAGCGAGTATGTGCAGGCTCTGATGGGGCACGCCGACGGCAAGATGACGACCTATTATCAGAGCGGCCACGGCGAGCAGCAGGTCGAATACGCAAGAGTGTCTGCAGGGTTGAAACTTTGAGGAAGATGGAACGTTTTCCCAAAATATTCCCAAAGTTTTCCCAAACAAAAAAGGGGAACCCGCTTGGATTCCCCTCGATGCCCCGTGCTAGACGGGCTTTGTTTGGTAGGCACAATTGGATTCGAACCAACGACCCCCACCATGTCAAGGTGGTGCTCTAACCAACTGAGCTATGTGCCTGCGATGGGGGCGAACTTTACGCACCGCCCCGCACACTGTCAAGCACTAAGTTACTGAAAACTTGAAAAAACCTTAGGGTCTGTTGCCGCTGCGCTCCCTCCGCCTTGCCTGGCCGAGAAATGGTCTCCGGCAGGCGGGTAAACGAAGCGGCAACAGACCCTAGCCACCGCAGCAACTCGCCCCACTGATCATTCCGCGTACAGGATTCAGGCCTGCATCAACTGATCACGCAGCTTCTGGATTTGATCACGCGCCTGGGCAGCGGACTCGAATTCCAGATCACGCGCGTGCTGCAGCATCTTCTCTTCCAGTTCACTGATGCGCTTGGTGATTTCCGCCGGCGTGCGTGGCGCCGCATACCCTGCACTGTCTTCGGCGGCCTTTTGCTGACGCCGGCGACCGCTGCGGCTACCCGGCACCACCGCGCCCTCCAGAATATCCGCCACGCTTTTGGTAACACCGCGCGGGGTAATGCCGTGCTCTTTATTAAAGCTAATCTGCTTCTCGCGGCGGCGCTCGGTTTCACCGATGGCGCGCTCCATCGACCCGGTGATGCGGTCTGCATAGAGAATCGCCTTACCGTTCAAGTTACGCGCGGCGCGGCCAATGGTCTGAATCAGCGAGCGCTCCGAGCGCAGGAAGCCCTCTTTATCCGCATCCAGAATGGCGACCAGCGACACCTCGGGCATATCCAGGCCTTCGCGCAGCAAGTTGATGCCCACCAGCACATCAAAAGCGCCAGTACGCAGATCACGGATAATCTCAACGCGCTCTACGGTATCGATATCCGAGTGCAGATAGCGCACCCGCACGCCGTGGTCACCCAGGTAGTCGGTCAAGTCCTCAGCCATGCGCTTGGTCAGCGTGGTGACCAGCACGCGCTCTTCCTTATCCACCCGCAGACGAATCTCCGAGAGCAGGTCATCCACTTGCGTTGTGGCTGGGCGCACCTCGATCTCCGGGTCAACCAGGCCGGTCGGGCGCACTACCTGCTCAACCACGCGACCGGCATGGGCTTCTTCATAGGGGCCGGGGGTGGCAGATACGAAGATGGTCTGCGGCGAAATGGCCTCCCACTCATCAAAGCGCATGGGCCGGTTATCCAGCGCTGAGGGCAGGCGAAAACCGTACTCGACCAGCGTTTCCTTGCGCGAGCGGTCGCCCTTGTACATGGCACCGACCTGCGGCACGGATACGTGGGACTCGTCGATAATCAGCAGGGCATTGTCCGGCAGATAATCGAACAGGGTCGGCGGCGGCGCGCCCGGCTCACGGCCCGACAGATAGCGTGAGTAGTTCTCGATGCCGTTGCAGTAACCCAGCTCCAGAATCATCTCCAGATCAAAGCGCGTGCGCTGCTCCAGACGCTGAAACTCAACCAGCTTGTTCTGCTCTTTGAGCACAGCCAAACGCTCATCCAGCTCCACCTTTATGTGTTCCACGGCTTCAAGCAATGTCTCACGCGGCGTCACATAATGGCTTTTAGGGTAAATAGTTACGCGCGGAACCTTACGTAAAACCTCACCTGTTAACGGATCGAAGAAGCTGATCGTCTCAACCTCATCATCAAACAATTCGATACGAATCGCTTCCAGGTCAGACTCCGCCGGAAAGACATCAATCACATCACCACGCACCCGGTAGGTAGCGCGCGCCAACTCCATATCGTTGCGGGTGTACTGCAGCTCCGCCAGGCG
>DBHE01000025.1 GCA_002296055.1 Pseudomonadaceae bacterium UBA836 | reverse complement strand
GTTGGTGGCCAGCACTACGCGCCGGCCGGCATGGGAGGCAAAGATCTTCTGCTGCTCGGCGGCAGACAGGCGCGCGTACAACGGCAGAATCTCGGTGTGCTTGAGGTTGGCCTTGCGCAGGTACTCGGCGGTGTCGCGAATCTCCCGCTCGCCTGGCAAGAACACCAGCACATCGCCCGGCGTCTTGCCCTGACCGCGTTCAAACTGCTGAATCTCGCTCAGCGCCGCGACAATGCCCTGATCAATGCTCAGGTCATCCTCAACGGTATTGCCCTCCTCGTCGCGCTCGGCACTGAGCGGGCGATACCAGACATCTACCGGGTAGGTGCGGCCCGACACCTCGATCACCGGAGCGTTGTCGAAGTGCGCCGAGAAGCGCTCCAGGTCGATGGTCGCCGAGGTAATGATCACCTTGAGATCCGGGCGTTTGGCCAGAATGGTCTTGAGGTAACCCAGCAGAAAATCGATGTTCAGGCTGCGCTCGTGGGCCTCGTCGATGATCAGCGTGTCGTAGCGATTGAGGTAGCGGTCGTGCTGGGTTTCAGCCAGCAGAATGCCGTCGGTCATCAGCTTGATCAGCGAGCGTTCGGAGGTCTGATCGGTAAAACGCACCTGATAGCCCACCAGCTCGCCCAGCGGCGTCTGCAGCTCTTCGGCAATACGCGAGGCCACGCTGCGAGCCGCCAGCCGGCGCGGCTGGGTGTGGCCGATCAGCCCGTGCGTGCCGCGCCCCAGCTCCAGGCAGATCTTGGGCAGCTGGGTGGTTTTACCCGAGCCGGTTTCACCGGCAATCACCACCACCTGATGCTCGGCAATCGCCGCTTTGATCTGCTCGCGCTTGTCGGCAATCGGCAGCGCGTCGGGGTAGATAATCTTGGGGATCAGCCGCGCACGTTCGGCTACCCGCTCGCTGGATGCGTTAAAGCGCTCCAGCCAGGCCGCCGCAGCCTTGCCCTGATCATCGGCCGGCAGCTTTCTGAACTGCTGCTGCAAACGATGGCGGTCATTGGCCATGACCTGGCTGAAATCGGGCGCGTTGGCGTGTTTGGCTGGCATACAGAATCCTGTGGCATGAAAAAACCCCGCCCGGCAATGCCGGGCGGGGCTCTATTGTCGCAAAATCGCGCGGGCTGTTGCAGCTTACTGCTTGCCGAGTTTCTTCAGCTCTTCGTCACGCAGCTCGCGGCGCAGAATCTTGCCAACGTTGGTCGTGGGCAGGCTGTCGCGGAACTCAACGTACTTGGGCACCTTGTAGGCTGTCAGGTTGCTGCGCATCTGCGCCTTGACGTCCTCTTCGGTCAGACTGGAATCAGCAGTCTTCACCAGGAACACCTTGATTGCCTCACCGGACTTTTCATCCGGCACACCAATGGCCGCACACTGCTGCACACCCGGCATGGCGGCCATCACGTCTTCCAGCTCGTTGGGATAGACGTTGAAGCCGGAGACCAGAATCATGTCCTTCTTGCGGTCGACGATACGCAGGAAACCGTCTTCCTGAATGATCGCGATGTCGCCGGTTTTCAGCCAGCCTTCGGCGTCCAGAATCTCGTCGGTGGCTTCCTGACGCTGCCAGTAGCCCTTCATCACCTGCGGGCCCTTTACACACAGCTCACCGCGCTCACCCAGCGGCAGCTCGTTGCCGTCTTCGTCGATCACTTTACACAGGGTTGACGGCACCGGAATACCGATAGTGCCGAGCTGGATATTGCTGATCGGGTTAACGGTGGCAACCGGGCTGGTTTCAGTCATGCCGAAACCTTCACAGATTTCACAGCCAGTGACCTGCTTCCAGCGCTCCGCGGTCGCCAGCTGCAGCGCCATACCGCCGGACAGGGTGACCTTGAACTTGCTGAAGTCCAGTGCCCGGAAGCTGGCATCGTTGCACAGGGCAACAAACAGGGTATTCAGGCCGACAAAGCCGGTGAACTTGAACTTGGACAGCTCTTTGACAAAGGCCGGGATATCACGCGGGTTGGTGATCAGCACGTTCTGGTTGCCGCTGACCATCATTGCCATGCAATGGAAGGTGAAGGCATAGATGTGATATAGCGGCAGCGGGCAGATAACGACCTCTTCGCCATCGGTCATGTTCGAGGCCATCAGCTCCTTGGCCTGCAGCATGTTGGCCACCAGGTTACGGTGAGTCAGCATGGCGCCCTTGGCAACGCCAGTAGTGCCGCCGGTGTACTGCAGCACGGCAATATCGTCGCCCTTGGGAGCCGCTTCGGCCAGCTTGAGACTGCGCCCCTTGGCCATGGCATCGTTAAAACGAACCATGCCGGGGATACTGTAGGGCGGCACCATCTTCTTCAGATATTTGACCGCAGCGTTGATCAGTACACGCTTGAGCGGCGGCAGCATGTCACCCACTTCAGTGACAATGACCTGCTTGACGCCCGTCTTGGGCACGACTTCTTCGGCCAGATGGGCCATGTTGGCCAGGCACACCAGCGCCTTGGCGCCAGAGTCGTTGAACTGGTGTTCCATCTCGCGCTTGGTATACAGCGGGTTGGTGTTAACCACCACAAAACCGGCACGCATGGCGCCGAACACGGCGATTGGGTACTGCAGCACGTTGGGCATCTGAATAGCGATGCGATCACCCGGCTGCAGGCCGCTATTGTGTTGCAGGTAGGCAGCAAATTGGCCAGACAGAGTGTACAGCTCACCGTAGGTGAGGGTTTTACCGAGGTTGGTAAAGGCAGGCTTGTTGGCGAACCGTTGACAGGAGTCTTTCAGGACCGCGAGAACGTTGGGGTATGAATCGGGGTCGATCTCTGAAGAAACGCCCGCCGGGTATTTATCCTTCCAGAAATTTTCAAGCATCTAGCCTGCTCCTGAGTCTGCTGCAGTGGGTTCGCTGCTGTCTTATCGTTAGGTGCCTTTGGCACTCTTTATGTTGGCCCTGAAACGCCCTTTGCAGGCGCATCACGGGAAGCAAAGTGCTCGAAGACTAGCAGCTTTTACACAGGCAAACCAGCACCCCGGAAGAGGCTCCGGAGCGCGTCAGGGCTGGCGTTGCGGGTGACTGCAAGGTCACCCGCAAACCTTTGCGGTCACTCGTCGCGCAGTTCGCGACGCAGGATTTTGCCCACGGCGGACATGGGCAGAGACTCACGGATCTCGTACTGCTTGGGCACCTTGTAACCGGTGAAGTTGGCGCGGCAATACTCTTTCAGCTCGTCGACGGTCAGGCTCTTGTCATTGGCCACAACGAACAGTTTGACCGCCTCACCGGACTTCTCATCCGGAATGCCGATGGCCGCTGCGTTGGCGACCTTCGGATGCGCGGCAACCACATCTTCGATTTCGTTGGGATAGACGTTGAAACCGGAAACGATGATCAAATCCTTGATGCGATCAACGATAGAGACAAAGCCGTCTTCGTCAATCACAGCCACGTCACCGGTGCGGAACCAACCCTCTGCATCCAAGACTTCATCGGTCGCTTCTGGGCGATTCCAGTAACCCTTCATCACCTGCGGGCCCTTGACGCACAGCTCACCGCGCTCGCCGATGCCCTGCTCCACGCCATTCTCGTCGATCACTTTCAGCGAGGTACCCGGCGCCGGCAGACCGACCGAGCCGATACGCGCCAGGCCGTCTCCAGGGCTGGAGGTGACTACCGGGGAGCACTCGGTCAGGCCGTAGCCTTCACCAATACGGCAGCCCGTGCGCTTTTCCCAGCGCTCGGCCGTTGCCTTGACCAGAGCAGTACCGCCGGAGCCAGTGCTCTTGAGACGCGAAAAGTCGAGCTTGTCGAAATCAGGGTGCTCCATCAGCGCAACAAACAGGGTGTTCAGGCCCACTACAGAGGAGAACTGCCACTTTTTCAGCTCGGCAATAAAGCCCGGGATGTCACGCGGGTTGGTGATCAGCACGTTGTGGTGGCCGGCAATCATCATGCACATGCAGTTAACGGTGAAGGCGAAGATGTGGTACAGCGGCAACGGCGCGATGATGACTTCACCCGGCTCACCGGCGAAGGTTTTACCCTCGCGATCAACCTGCTGCATGTTGGCGTAAACCTGCAGCATGTTGGCCACCAAGTTGCCGTGGGTCAGCATCGCGCCCTTGGCTACGCCCGTGGTGCCGCCGGTGTATTGCAGCACAGCAACGTCTTCCAGGGTGCGGGTAACCGCTGTTGGGCGCTGGCCCTTGCAACGCTTGAGCGCCGCCTTGAAAGACACCGCTTGGGGCAGCGAGTAGCTCGGCACCATCTTCTTGACGTGCTTGACCGCCGCATTGATCAGCGTGCCCTTGAGGCCCGGCAGCAGATCACCCAGTCGCGCCTCAAAGAGAAACTCGATTTCGGTGTCCGGCAAGACCTGCTCTACCAGATGCCCAAACATGTTCATGTAGATAAGTGCTTTGGCGCCGGAGTCCTTGAACTGGTGACGCATCTCGCGGGCGGTGTACAGCGGGTTGGTGTTAACGACCACCAGCCCGGCGCGCATGGCACCAAACACAGCGATGGGGAACTGCAGCACATTGGGCATCTGAATCGCGATGCGGTCACCGGGCTGCAGGCTGGTGTGCTGCTGCAGGTAGGCAGCAAAGGCAGCAGAGTAGCGATCCAGGTCACCGTAGGTCAGGGATACGCCCATGTTGCTGAATGCCGGCAGCTGAGCGTGTTTGACACAGGCCTGGTTGAATACATCGATAATCGAGCTGTACTGGCTCAGATCGATATCATTCGGAATGCCCTGCGGCCGCTTGTCCGCCCAGAAAGACGCATCCATCTTGTTCTCCTTTCCCGTTGTGCTTGTTCTTGTTCCGGCCTTGGCCGGCGGCCCTCGTGGGAGCCAGTTACTAGCATGCTAGCGTGACATAAACCTATCAGGCGTCGAGGTAAACACAAAACCCCGGAGTGTTTCATTTGATTTGTGAATATCGCAGTCTGCGCAGTATGCTGACTCACCACTCACCTGCAGTCATAACAACAACATAAACGGGATAAACGCCCACATGCTGCCCTCCTCACACCCGCAAACCCTGAGCACCACCGATGGCGCCAACCTGGCTGTTCACCAATGGCCAACGGACGACACCGCCCGTGCGCAATTGATCATCTGTCACGGCATGGCCGAGCACGGCGCTCGCTACGCAGCTTTGGCTGAGGTGCTGAACGCCCACGGCATCGGCGTGCAGGCGCTGGACCTGCGTGGCCACGGCGCCAGCACCCCCGAGTTGCCGCGCGGCGTGCTGCCGGCCAGCGCCAACTGGAGCAGCCTGGTTGGCGATGTTGCTTTGCTGCTGCAACGCACAAAGGCCGCACACCCTGCACAACCGATCATTTTGCTGGGACATAGCATGGGGTCGTATCTGGCGCAGAGCGTCTTGATCGAGCACAGCGACCTGGTGGACCTGGCCGTGCTCAGCGGTAGCCACGCCCAACCCGCAGCGCTCAGCATGGCCGCCGGCCTGATTGCGCGCATCGAAGGTCTGCTGCGCGGTGCTCAAGCGCCGGCCAAGGCACTTGATAAACTCTCCTTCGCCCAGTACAACCGTGCCTTCGCGCCAAACCGCACCGCCTTTGACTGGCTTAGCCGAGACCAAGAGCACGTTGACCGCTACGTGGCCGACCCGTTGTGCGGCTTTGTACTGAGCTGCCATTACTGGCGCTGCCTGGCGCAGGCGCTGGTCACTATCCAGGCTCCGCAAAGGCTGGCCGCCATACGCCCGGAATTACCGCTGCTGATTATCGGCGGCGATACCGACCCCATCAGCGCTGGCGGCGGCCTGGAGAAACTGCAGCAGCGCTTGCGCGCCGCCGGACTCAGGCAGGTAGAATTGCGACTTTATCCCGGCGCCCGCCATGAGGTTTTCAACGAGACCAATCGAGCCGAGGTTATCGACGACCTTCTCGCATGGCTGGCCCCTCATCTGACCGCCCTTTCGCAACGGAGCAGCAACCATGCAGAGCCTTGAAAACCGCACCTACGAAGAATTGGCCATCGGCGAACGCGCCAGCCTCAGCCACAAGGTAGAAGAACGCGACCTGTTGCTGTTTGCCGCCGTTTCCGGAGACGTCAACCCGGTGCACCTGGACGAGGAATTTGCCGCTGCCACCCCGTTCAAGGGGCGCATCGCGCACGGCATGTTCTCCGGCGCGCTGATCTCTGCCGCCATCGCCTGTGAGCTACCCGGGCCGGGCACCATCTATATCGGTCAGGAGCTGAGCTTTCTGCGCCCGGTACGCCTGGGCGACACCGTCACCATCGAGTTGGAAATTCTGGAAAAGCTGCCGAAGAATCGGGTGAAAATTGCCACGCGCGTGATTAATCAGGACGGCAAGCAGGTGGTCGACGGCACCGCCACGGTGATGGCGCCCACTGAGAAAGTCAGCATTCCCCGCCCGCAAGCACCGGCAGTGCAGCTGGGGTAAGCGGCTTGGCCGCAGCTGGAAGCTGCAAACTAAACGCAAACCCGGCCATGTGCCGGGTTTGCTTTGGACGCTGGAAGCCAATATACCGAATCAGCCCCTCAAGCAGCCTCTGCAGGGACTGCTTGTCGCTTGCCGCTGCGGCGAGGAAGTCGCCGCCTACTTGCTGAGATACTTCATCCCGTCTTCCAGACCCTGCAGGGTCAACGGGTACATCTTGTCTTCGATCAGTTCACGAATCAGCTTGGTAGACGAGGTGTATTCCCAGGCGTCCTTAGGATACGGATTGATCCAGATAAGCTTCTTGTACTTTTCCATGAAGCGCTGAATCCAAACGTACCCGGCCTCCTCGTTCCAGTGCTCTACGCTGCCACCTGGCTGAGTGATCTCGTAGGGCGCCATGGCCGCATCACCGACAAACACCACCTTGTAGTCCGGGCCGTACTTGTGCAGCAGGTCCAGCGTAGAGGTGCGCTCGCTGGTGCGACGCATATTGTTCTTCCAGACTGACTCGTAAATGCAGTTATGGAAGTAGTAGTACTCCAGGTGTTTGAACTCGGTACGGCACGCGGAGAACAGCTCCTCGCACACCTTGATGTGCGCATCCATCGAACCGCCGATATCAAACAGCAGCAGCAGCTTTACCGCATTACGCCGCTCCGGGCGCATCTGAATATTCAGCAGACCCGCATCCTTGGCGGTGTGGTCGATGGTGCCGTCGATATCCAGCTCATCGTGTGCGCCCTGGCGTGCAAACTTGCGCAGACGGCGCAGCGCCACCTTGATATTGCGCGTGCCCAGCTCAACCTGATCATCCAGGTTCTTGTACTCGCGCTGATCCCAGACCTTGACCGCCTTGCCCTGCCGCTTGCCGGCTTCACCGACGCGAATACCCTCAGGGTTGAAGCCGCCAGAGCCAAACGGACTGGTGCCGCCGGTGCCGACCCACTTGTTGCCGCCCTCATGACGCTCTTTCTGCTCTTCGAGGCGCTTTTTGAACTCCTCGATCAGCTTGTCGAGACCACCAAGGGTCTGGATCTTGGCCTTTTCTTCCTCGGTCAGCATGCGCTCAAACTCCTTGCGCAGCCAATCGTCGGGGATCATCGCCTCAATCAGTTGGTCGAGGTTTTCCAACCCCTTGAAGTAGGCACCGAAGGCACGGTCGAATTTGTCGAAGTGCCGTTCGTCCTTGACCATGACCGTACGCGCCAGATAGTAGAACTCGTCCATATCGGCGAACACCACGTGGTGTTTCAACGCGTTGATCAGGTCGAGCAGCTCACGCACCGAGACCGGCACCTTGGCTGCACGCATTTCATTGAACAGGCCCAATAACATCGGGCACCCCCTTTGCAGGTTGTTGAAAACGTCGGCGAGGCGCTCAAGGCCAGGCTACGGACACCAGGCCTGACATTAAAGCCGCACTCGCTACGCGGTTAGCGTTTCAACGACCTGTTAGCGATTCTGACGGCGAGTCATGAAGGCCAGGCGTTCCAGCAGTTGCACGTCTTGCTCGTTCTTCACCAGCGCACCGTACAGCGGCGGAATGGCTTTGGTCGGGTCGCGATCACGCAGCACGGCTTCGGGGATCTGATCGGCCATCAACAGCTTCAGCCAGTCGACCAGCTCGGAGGTAGACGGCTTCTTCTTCAGGCCCGGCACCTTGCGGACATCAAAGAAGATATCCATGGCTTCGGACAGAAGTGTGCTTTCGATTTTCGGGAAGTGCACGTCCACGATTTTCTTCATGGTGTCGCGATCAGGGAATGCGATGTAGTGGAAGAAGCAGCGGCGCAGGAAGGCGTCCGGCAGCTCTTTCTCGTTGTTCGAGGTGATGATGATGATCGGGCGCTGCTTGGCCTTGATGGTCTGGTTGGTCTCGTAAACGTAGAACTCCATCTTGTCGAGTTCTTGCAGCAGGTCGTTCGGAAACTCGATGTCGGCCTTGTCGATTTCGTCGATCAGCAGGATGGCGCGTTCCTCAGATTCAAACGCCTCCCAGAGCTTGCCCTTTTTGATGTAGTTGGCAACGTCGTGCACCTTGTCCACGCCCAGCTGCGAGTCACGCAGACGGCTGACCGCGTCATACTCGTACAGGCCCTGGTGCGCCTTGGTGGTGGACTTGATGTGCCAGGTAATCAGCTTGGCGCCCATGGACTCGGCCAGCTGTTCGGCCAGCATGGTTTTACCGGTGCCCGGCTCACCCTTGATCAGCAGCGGGCGTTCCAGTGTGATGGCAGCGTT
>DBHE01000202.1 GCA_002296055.1 Pseudomonadaceae bacterium UBA836 | reverse complement strand
GTGCATGTAGCGCTGGGCGCGCAGGATGGCGTAGCCCAACCCCGAGTTGGAGGCCACCAGCTCGGCCACCACCAGATAGGTCCAGGCCCAGCCGCAGGTGATGCGCAAGGTGTCGAGCAGCGCCGGGCGCGCCGAGGGCAACACCACCAGACGGATAATCTCGCTGCGCGAGGCGCCCATGGTCTGCGCCGCTTCAATCTGCGCCATCGGCACCCGGCGAATGTCTTCAGCCGCCATCAGCACCATCTGAAAGAAGGTGCCGATAAAGATGATCAGGATCTTCGAGCCCTCGCCAATCCCCACCCAGAGCATGACCAGCGGAATAAAGGCCACCGCTGGCATGTAACGGATAAAGTCGATCAGCGGCTCCAGTGTCGCCTGCACCGGCTTGTAGGTGCCCAGGTACAGCCCCAGCGGCAGGGCAATCATCGCCGATAGCAAAAAGCCCGCCATCACCCGGTAGACGCTAATCCAGATGTCATCCCACAGGCCCTCCTCCTGCCACCAGCTGACCACGCGCTCCAGCACCGCGCCGGGGCCCGGCATGAACAGCGGGTCATTGAGGCCAAGGGCGCTATACAGCCACCAGATGAAAAAGGGCGCTGACAGGCCAAAGGCCGTCAACAGAGCGCTGGTGCGGGGCGACAGGTTGCCGCGCACGGCCCACCAGCGCGAGCGCGGCTTGCGCGTGGCCTCAGCCGCGCGGCTTTCAGGTACGGGGGCTGGTGCATTCATACCAGTGTCTCCTCAGTCAGGGGCTGCAAACTAGGTAAGGGCGCCGGACGCCAGCCATGCTCGGGGGCGTGAACACCCAGCCAGGCGACCGGCAAGGCGTCCCAGTGCGCCGCGTCGGCAGGGACAGAAAACAGACTGCCGCTGGCCGCCGGCAAGGTGCTGAACAGAATCTGCCAAGGCCGCTCGGCACCGCTGATACGGCCAAAGGTCAGCTCACACCCGAGCAGATGCTCGGCATTGCCCGCGTTCTCGTGCTGCAGATAAGTGAGCAGGGAGCGGCCCGGCGCCAAGCGCTGCGGGCGGTCAGCGGCGAAGAAAAAGTAATCACCGGCGCGCAGCAAGCAGGCCTGGCGGCCGGAGCCATCAGCACTCTGCAGCCATAACTCGGCGACCGGGCCACGCGACGCTGGCAGCCGCTGCCAGATTTCCAGATAGCTGTAGTCAAGCGCGGTCTCGTGTACCTCTTCACTGCTGACAAACTGCATGTTGCCGATGTCGGTGCCGCTGTCGGGATGAAAATCGATGATGCGGTGCCACTGGCAGCGGCCAAGGCTGGCTTCGGTCAGCCCGGCAAACCCCGCCTGGGCTGCGCGCTCAAGCGGCAGCTTGGGCGCAGGATCAGGAATCCGCAGGTCTGCGTGCAGATGCGCGCTCTGCAGCCAGAACACGCGGGTGGTTGTGTCTTCGGTGCCGTCCGACAAACGCAGCAGGGTGCGCTGCCAAACGCCGTGGTAAGCCTCGGGAACCGCTTTCATGCGTGGTACTCCGGGAAGCGTTTGAGGGTGCGCCAGAACGCCATGTCGTGGTTCGGCCAGAGGTCTGCACCGGTCTCACCGGCGATGCGCTTGAGCTTGCGAATGCTGTCCAGCGCCATGTCCTCGCGGTCGCGCCAGCACAGGCCGGGGGCGATCTCGTCATCAAGATTTTCAGTCAGATCGGCGGCATCACCGGTGAGGATCACCGGCGCGCCGGTCGGCAACTCGATCATCAATGACATGTGCCCGGCGGTATGGCCCGGCGTGTTGATGGCACGCAGGCCGGGCAGCAGGTCGTACTCATCCTGCTGCAGGCGCCAGCGCACATTGCCGGCAAAGTCATCGGCAAAGTAGGCGTCATCAGCCGGCTCGCGCGCGGCCTGCAGTTCGTCTTCGTGCACGTGTACTTCAGCGCCGCAGACGTCGCACAGGCCACCGGCGTGATCAAAGTGCAGGTGGCTGAGAAACACCATGTCGATGTCGTTGCAGGTCAGCCCGAGCTTCGCCAGATGGGCTTCGAGCCGCTGCTCTTCACTCATCTGCGGCGGCCCCATGGGAAACTCCACCGGGTCGTACCAACGCGCGCGCAGCGCAGGATCAGTCAGCTTGTTGTAGTCGCAGCCGACGTCGAACAGCACCCGCCCCTGTTTGGTTTCGATCAGGAAAGCCAGAATCGGCGCCTCGATCTGCACCCCGTGGCCACGGCCACGGGTGGAGATCGACTTGTCGTAATGGTGAGTCGCCGTCAGCAGCGGCCAGAGTTTCTGTACCTGGGTCATGCCGCCTCCCGCAGGGCGCTGAGCAGCGCTGCGCTGTCGCACACCTCGCCGAAGATACCGCCTTCCACGTTGATCATCGCCAGCGCCGCCGCATGCAACTCGGGGTGCGCGGAGGCGCAGGCGTCACTCACGGTCAGGCAGTTGAAGCCGCGATCGATGGCGCTGCGCAAGGTGGAGCTGACGCAGACCTCGGTGGTTACCCCGGTGATGATCAGCGTGTCGATGCCGCGGCTGCGCAGGATCAGCTCCAGGTCGGTGGCGGCAAAGGCGCAGTAGCCAGGCTTGTCGATCACCGGCTCGCCGACCTGCGGCTGCAGCTCGTCGATCAGGTCGTGGCCGTACTCACCACGCACCAGCAAGCGCCCCAGCGGGCCTGCTGCACCAATCGGCGCGCCGCTGCGCTCGGCGCGAATGCGCTTCCAGTCAGGCAGGTCAGACAAATCCGTGCGGTGCCCTTCACGGGTGTGCACCACCAGCAGCCCCCCCGCCCGCGCCGCGGCCAGCAGTCGCTGCTGGGCCGGGATCGGCGCGCGCAGGCACTGGATATCCAGCCCGGCCTGATCGGCATAACCGCCGGGGGCGCAGAAGTCGCGCTGCATGTCGATCAACAGCAAGGCGGTACGCGATGGCAGCAGCGGCAGCATTTCAGGCCTCCAGCTTGAATTCGTGGCGTACGGCGGCGGTGATGCCGGTGGCGATGTCGTCCGCCATGCGCGCGCCCTTCTCGGCGGTCGAGCCCAGCGCCGAAGACAGCACCCCGGACGGCGGCACCCACTCGGTGCGGGTCGGGTACATGTCATAGGGCGGAAAGTCCGCCGGCGGGTCGTTGGGAATCTTGTCGAGGCTGACCAGATGCGGCAGGTAATGCAGCATCAGCGAGGTTTCGATCACCGCCGCGTGCTCCAGCGCAAAGCCGGGGAAGCCGTCGGGGAAGATATCTTCCAGCGTGTCTTCGCGGCAGAAGTCCCAATGCTCAAGGCGCATGACTTCCAGCTCGCAGCCTGGCCCAAGCTCACGCAGCGCCAGCTGAATACCCTCGGTGACAAACCAGGTGTTCTCGTAATGCCCCAGCACCAGCACCAGACGCTTGACGCCGTGGCGGGCAAACTCACGTACCGCGTCCTGCACCAGCGCAATCAGGGTCGCGCCGTCGAGGCTGGTGGTACCGCAAAAATGCTGGCCACCGCCGCACTTGGGCTGCGACTTGTAGCCGTAGGCCAGCGCCGGGGCGACGATGCCGCCAATCTGCGCGGCTACATCCGCGCTCAGCGCGGTCGACAGCAGGGCATCGGTGCCCAGCGGCAGATGCGGGCCGTGCTGTTCGGTCGCGCCGCAGGGCAGAAACACCACCGCGCCCTGTTCAACACGCTGCTGGTATTCGACCCAGCTGATCTGATCCATATGTACGCTTGTCATGGGCATTCCTCTTGAATTGGCAGGGCAGCGCTCAGCTACCCATCCAGGCACCACCATTGGCGCCCAGCGTCTGTCCGGTGAAAAAGCTCGCCGCCGGCGACAACAAAAAGCACACCGCTGCCGCAATCTCTTCGGGCTGACCAAGGCGTGCCGCCGGGATGGCCAGCTCCTTGGCAATCCACTCCTCGCTCATGTGCTCCAGCGACACCATCGCGGTTTCCACCGGGCCGGGGGCCACCGCGTTGATGCGAATCTGCGGCGCAAACTCGCGCGCCAACGCCTTGGTCATACCAATCACACCCGCCTTGGCGGTGCAGTAGGCCACGTAGTTTTCGCGCCCCAGCTGACCCAGCTCGGAGGCGATATTGACGATGGCGCCACGGCCCGCGCCGCTCATGCTTTCCAGCGCGCAGCGGCAGCAGCGATAGACGCCATCCAGATCGACCGCCATGATCCGTCGCCAATCCTCTTCCGAGGTGTCCAGAAACGACTGCTCCTGAATAATCCCGGCGTTGTTGACCAGGCCGTGCAGCGGGCCGGTGGCGGTGATGCAGGCGAACATTTCCTCGACTGCGTCCGGGTCGCTGACATCCGCCTCAATCGCCACCGCCTGGCCACCGGCCGTGCGAATCTGCTCAACCAGATCAGCGCTGGCACCGGCCTGCCCGAGGTGGTTGATCCACACCTCGGCGCCCTGGCCTGCGAGCATCAGCGCACAGGCGCGGCCGATGCCGGTCGCGGCGCCGGTGACCAGAATGCGCTGGCCCGACAAATCAACCTTCAACATCAATGCATGACCTCCCCGCGACTGACCACAATGGCCTGCCCGGTAATGGCGGCCGAAGCCGGCGCGCCGAGAAACAGAAAAGTACCGGCCAGGTCGGCCGGGGTAAGCAGTTCGGGAATCGCCTGCGCGGCAAGGATGTGTTCCAGCTCCTCGGCTTCGCTGCGGCCGCTGCCCTGGGCCATGTTGCGCAGGGACGCCATGGCCGCGTCGGTGCCGACCCAGCCGGGGCAAACCGCGTTGACGCGAATGCCCTGCGCGCCCAGCTCCCAGGCCAATGAACGGGTCAAACCGATCACCGCGTGCTTGCTGGCGACATAGGCGGAAAATCCGGCCACCGCGCTCAGCCCCCAGATTGAGGACTGATTGATCACGCTGCTGCCCTTGCCGAGCAGCGGCAGCAGCGCGCGAGTGAGGCGCAGCATCGACACCACGTTGTTATCCAGCTGCAGCTGCCAGCGCCGATTGGCATCGGCGGCGGCATCCTGCAACGGCGTCGGCTGTTCCATGCCGGCGTTGTTGATCAGCACATCCACCTGCGACTGACGCCGGCCCAGCTGACTGGCGTAGTCGGCCACCGCCGCATCATCGTTCAGGTCCAACACCCGGCCGTGCACCTGCGTCAGCACTGCGAGCTGCTCAACCGTCGCGGCCAGCGCCTGGGCATTGCGGTCGACCAGCTCCAGCCGCGCGCCCTGCTCTGCAAACGCCTGCGCCAGAGCCTGACCGATGCCACTGGCGGCGCCTGTAATCACCACGGTGCGGCCCTGATAGTCCAGTGTCTGCATGCTCACACCGCCGTCAGGAAGGACACGCCCACCGCACCGTAAAAATTCTCGGCACGTTTGGGGCCATCGACGAACACGCCGTAGTCATCGCTCAGCACCCGGCGCACGCGATGACGGTGGAAGCTGCTGAGCAATTCGCTCATCGGCACCACCTGACGGTAGGCATCGCCGTACAGCTCTTCGTGCAACTTGGGCAGGCGATACCAGGGCGCCACCGGCTTCTCGTGGTGTGCGTTGTGGTAGGCAAAGTTGAGCAGCAGCAGGTTGAGCGACGGCCAGCGCAGCGACACCACGTTGCTGAAGGTGTTGAGCTGCTCATAAGCGCGGTCACGCAGCTTGTCGGCCGGGATCTTGCCGTCTTCTTCCAGCACGGCGAAGGCGTCATACGTGTGCTGATAGGCATCGGCAAAGCGCAGCACCGTGACCATGATCAGCCAGGCAACGCAGTAGAGCACCAGTGCGCTGAACGACAACCAGCCGAGCACAGCAAACAGGGCCGCGCGGATTAGCAGTACGGTCAGCACCTTGCCGCGACGGGCACGGTGTTTCTCGCTCTTGCTGATGAACGGCAGCAGCACCACGTAAAAGTGCATGATCAGCTCGACCGCCGGGATGTACGCCCACTCAAGGGCCAGAATCAGTTTGCGTACCCAGCTCGGCAGGCTGTTGATAAACACCTTGCTGTCGAAGGTGATGACGTCGGCACGGTCGACGTGATGACGCATGTGCTTGCGGCGCAGATCCTGAAAGTCGGCGTAGCAGCCGCCGGTCATCCAGCTGAACACCTCGCCGGCCAGCGCGTTGTGCGCAGGCTTGCTGAAAATGGTGCCATGGGCAAATTCGTGAATCAGGTAGGCGCCGATGATCATCGCGTGCGCCAGCAACAGCAGCCCGCCCAGCTTGGCCAGCCAGAACGGCGTCAGCAGCAGGCCAAGGCCAATCAGATAGCCGCCAACGCTGTAACCAATCGCCAGGCTGTTCCAGACCCGGCCATCGGCATAACGATAAAGTGGTTTGGACGTGGACATGATTCCTCCGCAAGTCCGGATCAGGGCAGGCGCCATGCGCCTGCCCCTAGTCTTACTTGGTCAGTTCGTTGACGAAGCTGGCATCGAAGGTGTCGGCAAAATCCGGGATCGCCGGAATCTGCTTGTTCTTCAGCAGCAGGTCAGCAATCACCGCGCCACTGCCGTAGAAGGAGGTGGTTTCGGTGGACTCAACAAAGTTCTGGCCCATCTCGGCCAGCGGAATGTTGTAGACGCCTTCCATCTGCTCCAGCGCCTCGGCACCGCTCACGCCCAGCACCTTACCGATGATCTCGGCGCTTTCTTCCGGGTGGGCCTGCATGTATTCCAGACCGGCCTGATAGCCCTTGATCATCGCGGTGATGGCTTCCGGGTTTTCCTCAATCTGCTCTTCGCTGAAGGCCAGCACGTCGGTGATCAGGCCCGGAGCATCCTTGGAGGAATACACCACGTGGAATTTGTCGCCGCCGCCCATGGCGAGGATCTGCGACACGTTCGGCTCGTAGGTCACACCAATCGGCAGGCTGCCGGAGGCCATGGCGCTGGGGATGCCTTCGGGGGTCATGTTGACGGACTGAATATCGCTCTCGCCCATGCCGTTGATTTGCAGCGCGTAGGCCAGCAAAAAGTCAGACGGCGACAGCGGGTTAAAGCCCACCTGCTGGCCCTTGAAGTCGGCCACGGAGGCGATGGATTTCTCGGCAACAATGGCGTCGCCGCCGTAGGAGAAGTCGATGGGCATGACCACGCGGTGCGGCAGGCCCTTGGCCACCGAGCCGACCACCTGGTCGTAGGTGAGCATGGCGCCGTCCACGGCGTTGCCGGCCATGGCGGACGGCAGCAGCGCTGGGTCATTGAAGAATTGCAGTTCGACATCCAGACCAAACTGGTCGTACAGATCAAGTTTGTCGGCAACGTAGAACGGACCGTAACCGGCCCAGACAACGGTACCGATGGTCATGGAGTCAGCAGCCTGAGCGGCAACGGGAGACAGGGCGGCAGCGGCAGCCAGACTGATGCCGGCCAGGGACTTACGGACAAAGCTGAAGCGTGGGGCGGTCATGGGTACAACTCCTACACAGTGAGAAAAGGCGCACGGGGACAACGTCGTCATGACGGTCTCCCGGGCTTTTATCCCGCCGTGTAGCCCTCATTCCTTGAGAGCCGGAAAACTCTCGGACCAGACACTTGCTGCGCAAGCCGGAACCCTAGTTCGCCTAAGTACCACTCCAGTGTGTGATGCGTCATGAGTCAATGACGACTCATCCCATTTCACTGAGACTTAATGCACGATTGGTGCCAGCTTTTCGATAAATATCGGAAATG
>DBHE01000131.1 GCA_002296055.1 Pseudomonadaceae bacterium UBA836 | reverse complement strand
TCGACGCGAATCATGGGCGGCAATCCTGCCGACAGATGCAAGTCCGACGCGCCCTGTTTGGCGCTGAAGGCTAACAGCTCGGTAATATCCATAGGGTTCCCCATAACGTCCGGCAAGCATGTAGAATGCGGACAGTGTCTTATTCCATTGGCAAGGTATTAACGTCCGTAATGTCCACGATAGCAGAGAATATTGCAAACGTTCGTGAACGTATTAACCGGGCTGCCGAGGTCGCCGGGCGCGATCCAGCCGGCATTACCCTGCTGGCAGTCAGCAAGACCCGACCGGCCGGTGACATCCGTGAAGCCTGGGCAGCCGGGCAACGTGATGTCGGCGAGAACTACCTGCAAGAAGCCCTCGACAAGATGGCCGAACTGCAAGACCTGCCCCTGCACTGGCATTTCATCGGCCCGATCCAGTCCAACAAGACCCGCGCCATCGCCGAGCACTTTGACTGGGTGCACAGCGTGGACCGGTTGAAGATCGCCCAGCGCCTGTCTGATCAGCGCCCCGAGAGCCTGCCGGCACTCAACATCTGTCTGCAGGTCAATATCAGTGGCGAAGACAGCAAGTCCGGCGTGACGCTGGCCGAACTGCCGGCACTGGCTGAGGCCGTTGCCGCCCTGCCGCGCTTGCAACTGCGCGGGCTGATGGCGATACCGGCGCCGGCCGACAGCAGCGAGCAGCGCCGCGTGCCGCTGGCCGCGCTGCGCGAGGCCGCCACACAGCTGTCACTGCCACTGGACACACTGTCGATGGGCATGAGCGATGACCTGACCGAGGCAGTACAGGAAGGCGCCACCATCGTGCGTATCGGCACCGCCCTGTTCGGGCAACGCCAATACCCCCAACCCTAATTAGCACGCGCAGCGAGGTTTTCATGACTGCACCCGTAATCGGATTCATCGGCGCCGGCAACATGGCCACCAGCCTGATCGGCGGCATGCTGCAGAAAAACGTCAAACCGGCGAACGTGATCGCCAGCGACAGCAAGCCGGAACAGTGCGCCGCCCTGGAGCGCCAGTTCCAGATCCGCACCAGCACCGACAACGCCGTACTGGCCGCCGAGTGCGACGTACTACTCTTGGCGGTCAAGCCGCAGGTCATGCAGGACGTCTGCCGCGCCCTGCCGCGTGAACGCAAGCCGGGCCAGCTGGTCATCTCGATTGCTGCCGGCATCAGCTGCGACAGCCTGGAAAGCTGGCTCGGCGCCGGCACCGCCATCGTGCGTTGCATGCCCAACACGCCGTCGCTGCGCGGCCAGGGCGTCAGCGGCCTGTACGCCACCCCGGCAGTCAGCGAAGAGCAGCGCGAGCAGGCCGAGTCCATCCTCAACGCCGTGGGCATCAGCGTGTGGCTGGATGAGGAAAAGCTGATCGACGCGGTCACCGCCGTATCCGGCAGCGGCCCGGCCTACTTCTTCTACCTGATCGAAGCCATGATCGACGCCGGCGAGAAGCTTGGCCTGCCGCGCGACACCGCCGAGCGTCTGGCGTTGTTCACCGGCCTGGGTGCGGCCGACATGGCGGTGCACAGCGACGTGGACGTGGCCGAGCTGCGCCGCCGCGTCTGCTCGCCCAACGGCACCACCGAGCGCGCAATTGAAACCTTCCGCAGCCAGGGCTTGCCCAAGATGGTCGACGACGCCATGCAGGCCTGTGCCGACCGCGCCGCCGAAATGTCCCGCGAGCTTGCCTGAGGAAACCGCATGAACAGCCTGAACACGGCCGCTACCTACCTGATCCAGACCCTCGGCAGTCTTTACCTGCTGATCGTGCTGCTGCGCTTTTTGCTGCAGCTGGTCCGGGCCGACTTCTACAACCCCCTGTCGCAGTTCATCGTGCGCGCCACCAAGCCGCTACTGATGCCGCTGCGCCGGCTGATTCCCGGCTACGGCGGGCTGGACTTTGCCTCGCTGGTGCTGGGCATTGCCATCCAGTTGGTGATGCTGATCATGATCATCCTGCTGATGGGCTATGCGCTGCCCAACATCCTGCTGCTGGTCAGCTGGGCGGCGATTGGTGTGCTGGCACTGTTTGTGAAGATCTTCTTCTTTGCGCTGATCATCAGCGTGATCCTGTCCTGGGTCGCGCAGGGCAGCTACAACCCGGCGGTGATTCTGATTAACCAGCTGTGCGAGCCGATTCTGGCGCCGATCCGCAAGATCCTGCCGGCCCTGGGCGGCCTGGATCTGTCGCCGATCTTTGCCTTTATTGCCATTCGCCTGTTCGACATGCTGGTGATCGCCAATCTGGCGGCCGCTGCCGGCATGCCCGGTGGCCTGACCCTGGCGCTCTGACCGCGCCAGCGCGTCCTCCGCAGCGGCTGACCGCTGCGGGCCGCCGAATATTGCGCCACAACCAAGCGCTATTTAGACTGGCGCCTCTATTATTGGCCCTTCGCCTGCCTGCTGTACCGGGAGCACATCTCCCTGCGAAGCCCGGCCAAGCGACACAGGAACAGGTTACCGATGTCCGAACTACCTGCCGATTCCGTCGGCCTGGTCACCCCCCAGCGCCACACCTTTAGCGAGCCGCTGCCGCTGGCCTGCGGCAGAGAGCTGCCGAGCTATGAGCTAGTGTATGAAACCTACGGCGAGCTGAACGCCAGCGCCAGCAACGCGGTGCTGATCTGCCATGCGCTGTCTGGCCACCATCACGCTGCCGGGTATCACAGCCTGGATGAGCGCAAGCCCGGCTGGTGGGACAACTGCATCGGCCCTGGCAAGGCCATCGATACCAACCGCTTCTTTGTTGTCAGCCTGAACAACCTCGGCGGCTGCCACGGCTCCACCGGCCCCTCCAGCATCAACCCGGAGACTGGCAGCAGCTATGGCGCCAGCTTCCCGGTGCTGACCGTCGAAGACTGGGTAAACAGTCAGGCTCGTCTGGCGGATGTACTGGGCATCACCCAGTGGGCCGCGGTGGTGGGCGGCAGCCTGGGCGGCATGCAGGCACTGCAGTGGGCGATCAGCTATCCCGAGCGTATCCGTCACTGCGTGGCGATTGCCACCGCGCCCAAGCTGTCGGCACAGAACATTGCCTTCAACGAGGTCGCCCGCCAGGCGATCATCACCGACCCGGACTTTCACAACGGTGACTACGCCGCCTTTGGCGTGATCCCCAAGCGCGGTCTGATGCTGGCGCGCATGGTTGGCCACATTACCTACCTGTCGGATGACTCGATGGGGGCCAAGTTTGGCCGCGAGCTGCGCGCCGACCGCCTCAACTACGACTTCACCAGCGTCGAGTTTGAGGTAGAAAGCTACCTGCGTTATCAGGGCCAGGAGTTTTCCGGCCGCTTTGACGCCAACACCTACCTGCTGATGACCAAGGCGCTGGACTACTTTGACCCGGCTGGCGCCCACGGCGGCGATCTGGCGCGCACCCTGGCCGGTATCAAGGCGCGCTGTCTGGTGATGTCCTTTACCACCGACTGGCGCTTCTCGCCGGCCCGCTCGCGTGAGCTGGTCGACGCCCTGCTGGCCGCCCGCAAGGACGTCAGCTACCTGGAGATTGAAGCAGCGCAGGGGCACGACGCCTTCCTGCTGCCCATCCCCCGTTATATCGAGGCCCTGAGCGGCTATATGAATCGTATCGAGGTGAGCCAATGAGCCTGCGCGCCGACCTTGAGATCATCCAGCAGTGGATTCGCCCCGGCAGCCGGGTACTCGACCTGGGCTGCGGCGAAGGCCAGTTGCTGCGCCACCTGCGCGACCACAAAGAAGTGCAGGGCTACGGCCTGGAGATTGACCCGGACAAGATCAGCAGCTGCATCCGCCACGGCGTCAACGTGATGGAGCAAAACCTCGACGAGAGCCTGGACAACTTCGAAGACAACAGCTTCGATACCGTCGTCATGACCCAGTCGCTGCAGGCCATGCACTACCCCGACCGGGTGCTGGAAGACATGCTGCGCATCGGTCACGAAGGCATCCTCACCTTCCCCAACTTTGCCCACTGGCGCTGCCGCTGGTACCTGGGGACCAAGGGTCGCATGCCGGTGTCCGAATTCATGCCCTATACTTGGTACAACACCCCGAACATTCACTTTTGTACCTTCAAGGACTTTGAGCAGCTGTGCAGAGAACGCGGCATCAAGGTGCTTGATCGCCTGGTAGTGGACCAGACGCACCAGAGCAGCTGGTTGAGCGGCCTGTGGCCCAACCTGCTGGGTGAAGTAGCGATTTACCGCGTCAGCCGCTGATTACCTGATACCGAGGAGCATAAGGAGCACCGTCATGTTTCGCCGTTTCTGTCTGCTGGGCCTGATGCTGCTCAGCCTCAACGCCCTCGCCGGCCCGGAACCCACCCGCTTTGGCGATCTGGTGGTCTACCACAACGTCTTCAACAGCAACATGCTGCAGCCCGACATCGCTGCCAAGGCCGGTCTCAAGCGCGGCCCAACCCACGGCGTGCTCAACGTGGCCGTGCAGCGCCCGGACGGCAGCGCGGTGGACGCAGTGCTCAAGGGCGAGGTACGCAGCCTGATCGGCCAGCCCGTCGCCCTGGACTTTCAACGCATTCAGGAAGGCGACGCCATCTACTTTGTCGCCAACTACAGCGCCACCCAACGCGGCGTACTGCTGTTCAAAGTGGACATTCAGGCCGAAGAAGGCGCCATGGTGCACAGCCTGAGCTTCCAGCAGGAGTTTTTCCCGGATGACCAATAAAACTGTCCTGCCCTTCAGTGAGTTAGTGCTCGCCAGCAACAACAAGGGCAAACTCGCCGAACTCCAGGCCATGCTGGGTGACTGCATCACCGTCCGCCCGCAAAGCGATTTCACCGACATCGAAGCCGAAGAAACCGGCCTGACCTTCGTTGAGAACGCGCTGATCAAGGCCCGCCACGCCGCCAGCGTATCGGGTCTGCCCGCCCTGGCCGACGACTCCGGTCTGGCGGTCGACGCCCTTGGCGGCGCACCCGGCATCTACTCCGCCCGCTACGCCGGCGGCGCCGGCGACGCGGCCAACAACGCCAAGCTGCTCGACGCGCTGAAAGACGTGCCCGATGCCGAGCGCGGCGCCCAGTTCATCTGCGCCCTCGCCCTGCTACGCCACGCCGAAGACCCGATCCCGCTGATCTGCGAAGGCGCCTGGGAAGGCCGCATCCTGCACGCCGCCAGCGGCGAGCACGGCTTTGGCTACGATCCGCTGTTCTGGGTACCGGAACGCGACTGCTCCAGCGCCGAACTCAGCCCGCAAGAAAAGAACCAACTCAGCCACCGCGCCCGGGCGATGGCCTTGCTGAAAGCCAGGTTAGCGCTACCTTGAAGCAGCCAGAAGCTGGAAGCCGGAAGCTGGAAGCTCAACCCCGCACGGACAGCTTAAAGCTTGCAGCTTCAAGCTTGCAGCTGCCGCCCCTGGCGACGTATGTGCATATCCCCTGGTGCGTAAAGAAGTGCCCTTACTGCGACTTCAACTCGCACACCAGTCACGACGCACTGCCCGAAGCCGAGTACGTTGATGCGCTGATCGAGGATCTGGAGCAGGACCTGCAAGCACTCGATGGCCTGCCCGCCCGGCCGCTGACGTCGATCTTTTTCGGTGGCGGTACGCCAAGCCTGTTTTCGGCCGCCGCGCTGGACCGTTTTCTGCAGGCGCTGAACCAGCGCGTACCCTTCGCAGACGACATCGAAATCACCCTTGAGGCCAACCCCGGCACCTTCGAGCAGGCCAAGTTTCGTGACTACCGGTTGGCCGGCATTAACCGCCTGTCGATCGGCATCCAGAGCTTCAACGCCGAGCACCTCAAGGCGCTAGGCCGCATTCATGACGACCACGAAGCCCTCGGCGCGGTCGAGATGGCGCGGCGCGCCGGCTTCGACAACCTGAACCTGGACCTGATGCACGGCCTGCCGAACCAGGACAACGCCCAGGCCATGGCCGACCTGGATCAGGCGATGGCCCTCGCGCCCGAGCACCTGTCCTGGTATCAGCTGACGCTCGAGCCCAACACCGTGTTCTACTCGCGCCCGCCCACGCTGCCCGAGGAAGACATTCTCTGGTCGATTCAGGAAGCCGGGCTGCAACGTCTGGCTTCCGGTGGCTACGCCCAGTACGAGATTTCCGCTTATGCCCGTAATGGCCGCCGCGCCCGCCATAACCTCAACTACTGGCAGTACGGCGACTTTCTTGGCCTGGGTGCCGGCGCGCATGGCAAGCTGACCGACGCCAACGGCGCCGTACAGCGTCACTGGAAGACCCGCCTGCCCAAGGACTACCTCAACCC
>DBHE01000053.1 GCA_002296055.1 Pseudomonadaceae bacterium UBA836 | reverse complement strand
AGAGCAGGGAACGTGCCAATGTTTGACAATGCGTGACAATGTCAGCTGCAGGCCGCGTTCTTGCGGGTTTGTCGGTTTGGCGCGCAGGCGTGCGCAGGGCGGGGTCCCTGATTTGGTGCGCCTTGTTTTGGTGCGCAGCACTTTTGTGGTGCGCGACAGGTGGTGGGCCGGTGGTGTCGCTTTTGTATATGATGCGCATTCGTATATAGGAGAGAGTTCAGACATGCTGGCGCCGCTCGGACGCATACTGATTGTCGAAGATGATCCGCAGCTCAGTGAGCAGTTGTGGCAACTGCTGGAGCACGCCGGCTACGCAGTACAGTGCTGTGGCGATGGCAATACCGGCCTTGAGCTGGCCATGCGCGATCAGCATGACCTGCTGCTGCTGGATGCCAAGCTGCCTGGTCTCAATGGGTTTAGCCTGCTCAAGCGGCTGCGGCAGCACAGCCGCATGCCTGTCATTATGGTCACGGCGTCCAACGCGGAAGAGGAGCGTATTCGCGGCCTGCGACACGGCGCTGACGACTACCTCGCCAAGCCCTACAGCCTGGAAGAGTTGCAACTGCGCATTGATGCGGTGCTGCGCCGTGTGCGTCCGGCTGGCGCGCGCCAGGCTGAGCCGGAGCGGTTGGCGGTTGGTGTGCTGCGTCTTGATCGGGCGCAGCAGCTGGCGGCTGCCGGCGAGATACGCCTGGACCTGACACCCTTGCAGTTCCGGCTGCTGTGGCAACTGGTGGCCCAGCGCGGTGAGGTGCTGTCCAAGCCTTATCTTTATCGGGTGGTGCTGGACCGGGAATTCAGTCGCTACGATCGCAGCCTGGATATGCACATCAGTCGTATCCGGCGGCGCCTGGTTGAGGCGGGCCTGGGAGATGTATTGCAGACCCAGCATGGCCGCGGGTACCTATTCACATGAATCGGCGCTTGTGGTGGAAGCTGTGCCTGACCCTGGTGGTGGGGATGCTGGTGCTGTTCTGGGCCATCTCTCAGCTGGCGCTGCAGACCGAAGAGGCGATGAGCTTTATAGACGAGGGCCATCAACAAACCCTGCGCAACTATGCGGCCCAAGCCGAGGCGTTGCATGATGCCGGCGACGAGCAGGCGCTGGCGCGTTGGCTGAAAACACTGCAGGAGCAGGAAAATACCTGGGTTGGCGTGGTGCGTACGCAGCTGACACCGCTGGGCGGCACGATCGTGCCGGCTGGGTACGACGACGGCATTGCACTGGGGCGCGACCTGTCCTGGAAAATTCACCTCTACTTCGCCGAAAACCCGGTGATGGATGTGCCCTTTGCCGATGGGCACACGCGCTTTCTCATCCAGCTGCCGCAGCGCATGCGCCCTGGTAACTATTGGACGCACTCGCGTGTGCTGTTGCAGGTGGTGCTGCCATTTATCGTGCTGCTGATGATTTGCCTGCTGCTCTATCGGCACCTTATGCACCCGCTGCGGCGGCTGGAGCTGGCGACCCGGCGTTTCCGTGACGGTGACTACAGTGCGCGGGTAGGGAACCAGCTGGGCGGGCGCAAGGACGAATTGGCTGGCCTTGCCAAGGTCTTTGATGCGATGGCTGAGCGCACCGAGGGCCTGATTCTGCATCAACGCCAACGGCTGGCAGATATGTCCCACGAGTTGCGCACGCCGCTCACGCGCATCGAGATGGCCGTCAGCCTGGCGCGGCAGCAGGGTGGAGACACCTGTTTGCTCGAACGTATTCGGGCTGAGTGCAACGGTATGCGCCAACTGGTGGAAGACGCGCTGACTCTGAGCTGGATGGAGCAGGAGGCGCCAGTGCTGCGCGATGAGTCGCTGGACCTGACCGAACTACTGGACAGCCTGATTGACGACGCCCGTTTTGAATTCGCCGACCGGCAGTTGCAGGTAGCGCTGCCCCCGGTTGCTCCCTTGGCACGGAGCAGTCACCGCGCACTGGGGCAGGCGATTGAAAATGTATTGCGCAACGCCCTGGATCACACGCCGGCCGGCGGCGTGGTGCAGTTAGCGCTGGTGGAGGGGCAGGAGAACTGGGTCCTGACTATCACTGATCAGGGCAAGGGGGTGCCGCAAGAGCTGCTAGAAGATATCTTTCAGCCGTTCTTTCGCGCGCCGCAAGCCCTGTCGGCTGCGCCCGAGCGCGCAGGCTTTGGTTTGGGGCTGGCGCTGGCAAGGCGGCAAATCATGGCGACCGGCGGCAGCATTGTGGCCTGTGCAGCGGACAATGGCGGCTTGTGCATGGTTATCCGTTTGCCCAAGGGCTGAAAGGTAACAAATGTAAAAGCGGTTTGTTTTGCGGCCTCTGTTAACAAGAATGGCACCCAAATAAGAATAGATGCCAATAACTACGCAGAGGATTCAGTATGTACCGTTACCCTACAGCCGGTCGAGCCGGCTTGCCTTTCCGGCTCTGTACCCTGGCCCTCGCGCTGGCGGCGGCCAGCGCCCAGGCTGATGAACCGGCTGAGCTGCCCACGCTGGACATTACCGGCAAGCACATCCAGGAAGCTGAAGTGACTAGCGAGACGCTGGAGCACTATCAGGCCACGGACCTGGAAGACGTGTTTGCGTCCGAGCCGGAAGTCAGCGTTGGCGGCGGCCACAGTGTGGCGCAGAAGCTCTATCTGCGCGGTCTTGAAGACACCATGGTGAATATCAGCATTGATGGAGCCCAGCAGGTCGGCCAGACCTTTCACCACACCGGGCGGATCAATGTCGAGCCCGAGCTGCTGAAGGCGGTCGACGTCAAGGCCGGTACGCCTGACGCTTTGGCTGGCCCGGGTGCACTTGGTGGTGCCATTCGCTTTGAGACCAAGGACCCGGAAGACCTGCTGCGTCCCGGCGAGGCCGCTGGCGCCTTGCTCAAGACCACCTACTTCAGTAACGCCGAAGGCTTCAAGGGTAACGGTACCCTGTTTGGTCGCCTGAACGATGCCTGGTCCGGCATGCTGATGGCCACCTATCAGGACCTGGATGATTACGAGGATGGTAACGGCGACACCGTGGCTGCGACCGGCGCTCGCCAGTCACTTGGTTTCGGCAAGGTAGTGGGGCATCTGACTGACGCCCAGACCGTGCGCTTGAGCTATGAGCAGCGTGAGGATGCCGGGTTGCGTAACCAGCGCCCGCAGTGGCAAGCCAGCAGCTGGAACCCCAGCTACCCGCTGGAAAACGTTCGTGAAACCTGGAATGTCGGCTATGAGCTGGCGCCCAGCGATAACCCGCTGCTGCACCTGGAGGTCTCGGCCTATCACACCGAGAACCAGTTGGAGCAGAACGTCATCGGTCGCTGGGGCATCTACCGCGCGCAAACTCAGTCCTGGGGTGGTGATGTGCGTAACACCAGCCAGCTGGGCGGCCATGAGCTGACCTACGGCGTCGACTACCGTCGCGACAGTCTGACCGCTGGCCCGGGTAGCAACCCGGATGCTAACGAGCAGGAGGGCAAGGTGTACGGCGTCTTCGTGCAGGATTACTGGAGTCTGGGTGAGCGTTGGTTGCTGGGCCTGGGCGGGCGCTATGACCGCTACCAGCTCGACGGCAACCTGGGCGAGCGTTACCGTGAAAGCGGCTTTAGTCCCAACGCCAGCCTGCGCTTTCAGGCCACCGACAATCTGGGGCTGTGGGTGTCCCACGCGCGTGCTTTCCGCGGGCCGCAGATTCGTGACGGCTTCAAGGTCGACATTGCGCCGCTGGACCCGAACCTCAAACCTGAAAAGGCGCGCAGCAACGAGGTCGGCTTCGACTACATCAGTGGCGGCTGGTTGCTGTCCGGTAAGTACTATCGCTCGAAGATTCAGGACGCCATCGGTGATCCGGAGCCGTCGCCGCGTATCTATGTCAACGCGGGTGATCTGGAGTCCAAGGGCTACCTGCTGGAAACGGCCTATCGCTGGAGCCAGCTGAGCGTCGGTATGAGCTATCACCATAATGACACTGACCTGAATGACGGCTATGACCTGAACATGTGGCAGCACAATGGACTGGGTACCACCATTGGTGACACCTGGACCCTGAGCGCTGACTATCGCTTCAGTGAATCGCTGGAAATGGGCTGGCAGGGCCGCTTCGTCGAGCGCGTCTCGATGGATACGCTGGTGGGTGAAGTCGACAAGCCCGGCTACGGCGTGCAAGACCTCTACGCCAACTGGATGGTCCTCGACGATGAGCGCCTGACCCTGTCGTTGACGGTCAAGAACCTGCTCGACAAGCAGTACCTTGACCACGCCAGCAACGCCGACTTTGAAGGCGTGCCGGGCTACGCTGGGGTGATCGGTGCTTACGAGCCAGGCCGTGAAATCCGTTTGGGTATGGCGGTGCGGTTCTAAGCGTTTGCCGCTACGCAAAACGGCCAACCCGCGAGGGTTGGCCGTTTTTTATGGGCTTCGGATTGAATGCTCAGATGATGGCGTGGGCACGGAAACTAGTCCCGTTTACGCGGGCGAGTAGCGTTTGTTGCTTCCTGTGAGCCAGGGGCGCCACGTCCGACCTCTCAGACCAATTCGATGGCAACCGCCGTAGCCTCACCTCCACCAATACACAACGACGCCACACCCCGCTTGCCGCCGGTCTGTTGCAGGGCGTTGATCAGGGTGATGATGATGCGCGAGCCGGTGGAGCCAACCGGATGGCCCTGGGCGCAGGCGCCGCCGTAGATGTTGACCTTGGCGTGGTCCAGGCCGTGCTCACGCATGGCCAGCATGGTAACCATGGCGAAGGCTTCGTTGATCTCGAACAGGTCGACATCGGCCGCCGTCCAGCCGGTCTTGTTGAACAGATTGGTCATGGCGCCAATCGGAGCCAGGGTGAACTCGCTGGGGTCCTGGCTCTGGGTTGCGTGGCCAACGATACGAGCCAGTGGCTTGAGACCACGGCGCTCGGCTTCGCTGGCGGTCATCATGACCAGAGCGCTGGCGCCATCAGAAATGGAGCTGGCATTGGCTGCAGTAATGGTGCCGTCTTTTTTGAAGGCGGGCTTGAGGCCCGGGATCTTGTCCAGATTGGCGTTCAGCGGCTGCTCGTCGTCTTTGACCACCACCTCACCCTTGCGGGTTTTGACGGTCACCGGGACGATTTCCTTGGCCAGAGTGCCCGCTTCAATAGCTGCCTGCGCGCGCTTGAGTGACTCGATAGCGTAGGCGTCCATGTCTTCACGGTTTAGACCGTACTGATCGGCGGTGTCCTGGGCGAATGAGCCCATCAGGCGACCGGTGCGGGCGTCCTCCAGACCGTCAAGGAACATGTGATCCTTGATCTCACCGTGCCCCATGCGCAGGCCGGTGCGGGCCTTCTCAAGGATGTAGGGCGCGTTGGACATGCTTTCCATGCCACCGGCCACCATTACCTGATTGCTGCCTGCCTTGAGCGCGTCGTGCGCTTGCATCACGGCTTTCATGCCGGAGCCGCACAGCTTGTTGATGGTGGTGCAGCCGGTTGCTGCCGGCAGACCGGCGCCCAGGCTGGCCTGGCGAGCCGGACCCTGCTTGAGGCCGGCGGGCAGCACGCAACCCATAATGACTTCCTGCACGTCGGCGGCGTCGATGCCGGCGCGGGCGACGGCTTCGCGAATGCTCAGGGCGCCAAGCTCGGTGGCGCTGAGCGCCGACAGGCTGCCTTGAAAACCACCCATGGGGGTGCGTGCGCCACTGACGATGACGATGCTTTGATCCGACATTTTCCGGCTCCTGATTAGCGGGTGTGATTATTTTTTGAAACTATGAATGGCAGTTCAGTCATAAATCGACTTTTGTTTACAATTATACGCATGATGGTGCCAAAGAAAATCCGTATGATGATTTGCGCTTGCGCTGACTGGGCTACGCTGCAACAGATGTGGCGGTTCGGCGGCGTACAACGACCGATTTCATGTCCTGACAATCCCAAAAACAGTAGGCCATTCAATGCTCAATACTCGTATCCTCAAACCGGCTGATGAGGCGCATTCCACTCCGCTGCTGATCAAGAATCTGCTTCTGACCGGTCAGCGCTACGAGCGCACGCAGGAAATCATCTATCGCGACCAGGTGCGCTATGACTACCGCACCTTCAACGAGCGCATTTGTCGCGTTGCCAACGCCCTGACCAAGGCCGGCGTCAAGGCAGGTGATACTGTCGCAATGATGGATTGGGACAGCCACCGTTATCTGGAATGCATGTTCGCTGTGCCGATGATTGGCGCGGTGATGCACACCATCAACGTCCGTTTGTCACCGGATCAGATTCTCTACACGATGAATCACGCCGAAGACATCGTAGTGCTGATCAACAGCGAGTTTGTGCCGATCTACAAGGCCATCGAAGACCAGCTGACCACCGTCACTACGACCATCTTGCTGACCGACGAAGAAGACAAGACCGCGGATCTGCCAGGGCTGGTTGGCGAGTACGAGCAACTGCTGGCTGCTGCCGAGCCGACCTACGACTTCCCTGATTTTGACGAGAACTCGGTCGCCACCACCTTCTACACCACCGGCACCACCGGCAACCCCAAGGGCGTGTATTTCACTCACCGCCAACTGGTGTTGCATACCCTGGGGCAAGCCTCGTCGATGGCAGCGCTGGACAGCGTCCGCCTGCTGGGTAACCGCGACGTGTATATGCCGATCACGCCGATGTTCCACGTACACGCCTGGGGCCTGCCGTACACCGCGACCATGCTGGGCGTTAAGCAGGTTTATCCTGGCCGTTACGAGCCGGAGCGCCTGGTGCAGATGATCAAGGATCATAAGGTCACCTTCTCCCATTGCGTGCCGACCATCTTGCAGATGGTGTTGAACGCCGAAGGCGCCAAGGACTTCGATTTTGGCGGTATGCGCGTGATCATCGGCGGCAGCGCCCTGAATCGCTCGCTCTACAACGCGGCCAAGGCCAAGGGCATGCAGCTGGGCGCGGCCTACGGCATGTCGGAAACCTGCCCGCTGATTTCTGCTGGTTACATCAACTTGGAAGATGAAGCCGGCACCGAAGAGCAGCGCATTACCCAACGCATCAAGGCTGGTGTGCCGGGCCCGCTGGTCGAGGCCCAGGTGATTGCGGCTGACGGCAGCTTCCTGCCCAAGGATGGTGTGACCCAGGGTGAGCTGGTGCTGCGTGCGCCCTGGCTGACTCAGGCTTACTACCGCGAGCCGGAAAAGAGCAAAGAGTTGTGGGCCGGCGGTTGGATGCACACCGGTGATGTGGCAACCATCAGCCCGACGGGTACCATTGAAATCCGTGACCGCATCAAGGACGTGATCAAGACTGGCGGCGAGTGGCTTTCTTCGCTGGAGCTGGAAGACTTGATCAGTCGCAGCCCGCTGGTGGGCGACGTGGCCGTGGTAGGCGTGCCTGATCCGCGCTGGGACGAACGTCCGTTTGCGCTGATCGTGCCGGCGGCAGGCCAAACGGTAACCGCCCAGGCTATCGCCGATCACCTGATGCCGGCAGTAGAGGATGGACGCATCAACAAGTGGGCGATTCCGCGCCAGATCGCTGTGGTCTCCGATATCCCCAAGACCAGCGTCGGCAAGCTCGACAAAAAGCGTATCCGTGGTGATATCGCGGGCTGGTTGGAGAGCGGTGCAGAGTGCATCTCGGCGCTCGACTGATCCGCACCTGAAGGCTGCCGCCGAGTAGGCGGTTGTCTGAGGCCGCAGTCGGGTCTCGCAAGCCATGCCAGGCATTCGCCTGGCATGGCTTTTTTGTCTGTGAAGTGCTCTCTTGTTAGTGTGGTTCAGGCGGGCGTGACTGTCTCATTTACGTTTTTGCCACAAAACACCTTGGGCTGGCTGAAAGTGCCTTATTAGAGGCGTTATGGTGTTTTTTGGTAAAGATTTTTAGTGCGCCGGACGGGACGGACGGGCTTGATTAGCTCGCACTCAGACAGTAGAGTCGTCGTCCTCTCAAGTCCTATAAAAATCCTAATAAAATCCGTCGCTGCGTGACCCTTTGACTATCATCGGGGTAATGCGGGCGATGTTGTGCGTCTGAAAGTCTGACGGCAGGCACCGCGTGTGCCCCTTGAGGGAAACACACCGGTCATGGTCGTTGCAGCTGCTGAGCTGTTGGCCGGTCACCCCAAACAACTCCAAGCAGAACAGGGCGATTCAATGAAACCCACACGTATTGTTTCCACACTCTTGGCCTCCGCGCTGCTGGCGCCGTCCGCCTTCGCTGCCGTGAGCGAGCAAGAAGCCGCCAAACTCGGCAACAGCCTGACGCCGATCGGCGCAGAAACCGCAGGCAATGCTACCGGTACCATTCCTGCCTGGACTGGTGGTCTGGCTACCGATGCTGCCGCTGTCGACGCCAACGGCTTCCTGGCTGATCCTTACAGCGGCGAGCAACCGCTGTTTGTCATCACTGCAGCCAACTATGAGCAGTACGCAGATAACCTGGCGCCGGGCCAGATCGCGATGTTCAAGCGCTACCCCGACACCTTCAAGATGCGCGTATTCCCGAGCCATCGCTCGGCTGCCTTCCCGCAGGCGGTATACGATGCTGCGGCCAGCAACGCCACCAAGACATCGATGGTGCAGGGCGGTAACGGCCTGAACAACTACAGCCTGGCCTATGCGTTCCCGATTCCGGCTGATGGCCTGGAAGTGATCTGGAACCACATCACCCGCTACCGTGGTGAGTCCTTCCAGCGTACCGTTGTGCAGGCCACGCCGCAGGTTAACGGCAGCTACAACGTTGTGCGTTTTGTTGAGGAATATGCTGTCCCGGCCGGTCTGGAAGATTACGACGCCAGCAAGGCGACCGACATGCTGTACTACTTCAAGCAACAGGTAACCGACCCGGCACGTCTGGCCGGTAACGTGCTGCTGGTACACGAGACCATCAACCAGGTGGCTACTCCGCGCATGGCCTGGATCTACAACGCCGGTCAGCGTCGTGTCCGTCGCGCTCCGCAGGTTTCCTACGATGGTCCGGGCACCGCGGCCGATGGTATGCGTACCTCCGACAACCTCGACCTGTATAACGGCGCGCCAGATCGTTACGACTGGGAGCTGGTTGGCAAGCGCGAGATGTTCATCTCCTACAACAACTTCGAGCTGGGTTCGCCGCAGGCCAAGTATGACCAGATCTTCCAGGCTGGCCATATCAATCAGGACCTGACCCGTTACGAGCTGCACCGCGTGTGGGAAGTGGTTGCTAACGTTAAGCCGAGCGAGCGTCACATCTACGCCAAGCGTCACATGTTTATCGACGAAGACTCCTGGCAGGCTGCTCATATCGACCACTACGACGGTCGTGGTGAGCTGTGGCGCGTAGGTGAGGCACATGCCCTCCAGCGTTACGCCGACAAGGTACTGGGTTACACCATGGAAACCCTGTACGACCTGATTGCCGGCCGTTACCTGGTAATGGGTGCCAATAACGAAGAGCGTAGCAACTACGACTACAGCTACAAGCTGTCCAGCGTCGAGTTCACGCCCACTGCTCTGCGTCAGTCTGGCGTTCGTTAAGCCGCCTGTCTGCAGTGATGCGCCCGGCCTTGTGCCGGGCGTTTTTGTTTCAGAAGCTCATTGCTAGGCTCAGGGCCAGGCCGGACACGCCGTCGCCGTACATGTGCCGCAAAAGAACGCGGGTGCGCGTAACAAAGACGTTGTAGGCACTGGAGTCAAACTCGACACCGGCGCCGACGGTGGACAGCCGGTCAAAACCCAGGGCGCCGCGTTGGTCGCCAATGTATTCGGAGTGCGAATACTCCAGCACGTAGCGCAGTGGGCGCTGTAGCACCGTCAGGCCGGTGGGCGCCCGGTAGCGGCTCCACAGGTTGAGGGTTTCCGCGCTGACGTGACCGTCGATGGCCTTGGTGCCACCAATGTTCTGCAGGTCCATGTAGCTGTAGCGCAGCTCCAGATCGACCTCGTAGTCGGGTTTTACCCGCTCCCAGTCCAGCATCAGCGCACCGCCGAGCCCCAGGGCGGCCATGTGACCGTCGTCGAGAAACTCGATGTCGCGGTCATAGGTGTAATTGAGGTACAGGCGGGCACTGTTGAGATCGCTGCTCATATAGCCCAGCGCCACATTGCCGATTGGGCGCACCACCCACTCATCGTTGAGCGGAAAGTCCCAGCCGACCCCGCCTGCGGCAGTAACTGACGTCCACTTGGTTGGCAGCGTGCGCGATTGCACGCCGTCGGTGGCCACGAATTTGGGGTCGTAGCGGCTGTAGGCAATTGAGCCTTCAAGATACAGCGGAATCTCGTCGCTCATGGTGGCCCCGCCGCCCAGCTGGGTCATTTGCAGTGCCGGGTTGCCGGTGTCGCGGTCGCTGATGCTGAGCGAGCTGGAGGCCAGATCCAGTGTCATCGAGTAGGACATTAACGTGAGTACGCCATTGATGGCGTCTTCGACAGCGCCGTCACGCAGCTTCAGTGGTGCGACCTGTGCCTGCGCTGCGGCACTGCCTAACAACAGCGCCGCAGCGCAGAAAAACCGATTGGGCATGGACCTTCCTGTTCCTTTTAACGGCGGCTCCTGGCGAGCGCGCATCGTCAGCATAGTGCAGTTGTGCAGCGGATGCGCGCCCCGAAGCGGCGAACCCGGTCAGCAGACCTGCGCGATCCAGTCGTTCAGGTTGTAGTAGTTGCTGATACGGGCGACTTTGCCGTCTTTGACTTCAAAAAAGGCGCCGGCCGGCAGCACGTATTTCTGGCCGTTGGCTGGCGGCAGGCCTTCGTCGTCGGCCAGGTATTCACCGTTGACGACAAACTCGGCAGCGGCGCGGCTGCCGTCGGCGCTGACCATGATGACCATGTCGGTCAGCCGTTCGCGGTAGCAGCGATTCATCTTGTCCATGAACTCGGCAAAGACCGCCTTGCCGACCTGGCGTTCGCCCTGATTGATGTCGTGCACCACATCGTCGCTGAGTAGGGCCAGAAAGGCCGGCATGTCGGCGGCATTGAAGGCGTCGTAGTAGGCCTGAATCAGGTCTTGGGTGGTCACCGTTTTAGAGCTCCTGTTAGGGGGTGGGCTGCAGCCATGATAAGTTGCCCGCAAGTGCCGGTACAGACGCCGGCGAAACAAACTGGCAGCGAGTTTTGGCATGGATATTCAACTGCTCAGCGGGCAACAGATCGCACCCTGGATTGATGCGCTGGCCGATCTGCGCATCCGCGTGTTCCGCGAGTATCCTTACCTGTACGACGGCAGCCGCGAGTACGAAGCGCAGTACCTGTCTACTTACCTGCGTAGCCCGGACAGCCTGTGTGTGCTGGTGCAGGACCAAGGCCAGGTGGTCGGTGCGTCCACGGCCTTGCCGTTGGCGGATGAGACCGACGAGTTCAAGCAGCCCTTTGTCGAACAGGGTTGGGATTGCGAACGCATCTTTTATTGCGCCGAGTCGGTTGTGCTGCCTGAATGGCGCGGCAAGGGGCTGGGCGTGCGGTTTTTTGCCGAGCGCGAGGCGCATGCGCGGCGTCTCGACCGCTTCGACTGGTCTGCTTTCTGCGCGGTGCAGCGCCCAGCGGATCATCCGCGGCGGCCTGCTGACTACCAGCCGCTCGATACCTTCTGGGCGCGGCGTGGCTACCAGCATAATCCTGAACTGGCGACGGTCTACCACTGGCGCGATCTGGATGAAGCCGAAGACTCGGCCAAGCCGATGTCGTTCTGGCTTAAGGAGCTTGTTTGATGATTACCCTCGCGGCCTGTCAGTACCACATTGATCTGCTGGAAACCTGGGACGCTTACGCCGAGCACCTGAGCTCGTTGTGCCAACAGGCAGCCGAGCAGGGCGCGCAGTTGCTGCTGTTGCCGGAATACGCCGGGTTGGCGCTGAGCGGCCAATTGCCCGCTGCCGAGCGCAGTGACCTGCATGCCTCCATCGCCGGGATTCAGCCGCTCGTACCGCGCTGGTTGGCCCTGTGCGAGCAGATCGCGCGGGACTGCAACGTTTACCTGCAGCCGGGCTCGATGCCCGTGCTGGACGACGATGGGCAATACCGTAACCGCGCCTGGCTGTTTGGCCCTGAGGGCTGTCTGGGCAGTCAGGACAAGCTGATGATGATCCGCTTTGAACTGGAGCAGTGGAACATTGCGGCTGGCACCGAGTTGACGGTGTTCGACACCAGCCTGGGTAAACTCGGCATTCTGATCTGCTACGACAACGAGTTCCCCATGCTGGCGCGGACGTTGGCCGAGCAGGGCGCTGACCTGATTCTCGCGCCGAGCTGCACGGACACCGTGGCGGGCTTCTACCGGGTGCGTATCGGCGCGCAGGCGCGGGCGCTGGAGAACCAGATTGCGGTGCTGCAGTCGCCGACCGTTGGCATGGCTGATTGGTCGCCAGCGCTGGATGAAAACAACGGCCGTGCCGCGCTCTATGTGCCGTCCGATTACGGCATGCCGCCCAGTGGCATCGTCGCGGAAAGTCCGGAGCTATGCCCGGACAGCAGTCAGTGGCTGGTCTGTCAGCTGGATCTGGACGAGGTACGCAGGTTGCGGGACCACGGCCAGGTGTTTACCCGGCGCGACTGGCCGAAGCAATTTGGCATGGTCAGCGCAGGCGAACCTTAGTCGAGTGCGCCACAGTCGGCGGCATCGATCACCTCTTTGACCAGCAGCAGCGCCGATTCAAGGCGCGCAGTGTCGAGCGAGCCCAATGCCAGCCGGATTGCCTGCGGTGTGTGATCACCCAACGCGAAGGGTCCTGCGCTGGATACCGACACGTTGCGCTGCAGGAGTGCGGAGACCACCTGTTCAGCGCGTACCGTTGCTGGCAGCGGCAACCAGAGAAAGTAGCTGTTCGGATGCCCTTGCCAAGCCAGACCCTGCAGCACGCGTCGAGCACATTGCTGGCGCGCTGCCGCATCACGGCGTTTGGCCTGCTCCAGTTGCTGCACCGTGCCATCGGTTATCCAGTCGCAGGTGATGCGGGTGAGCATGGCCGGGGTATTCCAGGCGGTTGCCCTGATCGCACGTTCCAGATTGGCTACCCGGCTGACCGGGGCAACCAGAAACCCCACCCGCAGGCCGGTGGCTACGCTTTTGGAAAACCCCGAAACGTAGAGGGTACGTTCCGGCGCAAAGTTGTATAGCGGCGGTGGCGGATCTACCGCGAGGAAGGCATAGGCGGCGTCTTCGATCAGCAGCAAATCGTGTTTGCGCGCTAGCGCCGCCAGTTGCTTGCGTTGCCCGCGTGCCATAACCCACCCAAGCGGGTTGTGTAGCGTGGGCATGCAGTACAGGGCGCGTACCTTGCGGCGCTGGCACAGTGCGTCGAGCGCTGCCAGATCCGGCCCGTTCTCGCCCGGCGCCAGTGGCAGTACTTCCAGTTGCAGCGCGTGAGCAATCGCCTTGAACCCGGGGTAGGTCAGGGCGTCGGCAGCAATCACGTCACCCGCTTGCAACAGACTCATCAGGGCGACGGTCAAGCCGTGCTGAGCGCCGCTGACCAGCAATACCTGTTCGGCGGTCACCGCCAGTCCGCGGGTGCTCAGATGCTCTGCGATGATCGCACGTTCGTGGGGGCGCCCGGCGTGGGGCTGGTAACGCAGCAGGGCGTCCAGATCGCCTGCGCTGGTCAAGTTGCGTAGTGCGCTGCGCAGGAGCTCTGCCTGCTCCGGTAATTCCGGATAGTTGAAATTCAGGTCCAACATGCCCGGCGCCGTTGGGCTCTGGTCGATGCCGTGCCCGGCAGGCACGCTGGTTTCCCGTACAAAGGTACCGCGTCCGGTTTCGGCACTGACCAGCCCCATCGATTCCAGCTCGGCGTACACGCGGGACGCGGTGGTCAGGGCGAGCCGTTCCTGCTGCGCCAGTGAGCGGTGGGTAGGCAGACGGGTACCGGGTAGCAGTGCGCCGGAGCGGATCTGCTGGGCAAAGCGGTCAACCAGTTGCTTGTAGCGCGCTGCAGGCATTGTTGTATCCATGACAATTAATTGATTGTCATGGTCTGTGATCTGATCCTGCGCGGCAACAGCAACGTACCCAGAGGGTGGCACGCCATGCACATCAGTATCCTGACCTTCGACGAATTTAACGAACTCGACTCCTTTATCGCTTACGGCATTCTCAATCGGGTGCGCCGCGACGACTGGCGCGTGACCATCGCCAGCCCGGTCGAGCGCCCGCGTTCGATGAACGGGCTGGTGGTTGATCGGCACGTCTCGCTGGCAGAGGCGTGCAGCGCCGATGCGGTGCTGGTCGGCAGCGGCATGCAGACGCGGCAGATAGCAGCAGACGACAGCCTGATGGCGCAGCTGAGCCTCGACCCCGAGCGCCAGTTGCTGGCGGCGCAGTGCTCCGGCGCTCTGCTGTTGGCTAAGCTGGGCTTGCTGAACGGCATGCCTGCGTGCACTGATCTGACTACCCGCCCCTGGGTTGTTGAGGCCGGCGTTGAGGTGCTGGAGCAGCCGTTTCACCAGCAGGGCAATATCGCCACGGCCGGCGGCTGTCTGGCGTCGGTTTATCTGGCGGCCTGGCTGATCTTGCGTTTGGCGGGGGAGGAAGCCGCCGCACAGGCGATTCATTATGTCGCGCCAGTGGGTGAGAAGGACGCGTTCGTGCAATCTGTGCTGGAGCAGCTGCGTTGCCCTGGCTAAGTCCATGCTTGCCTTGGCGATGCACTGATCGCAGGATGAACTTGCAGGTGATGGTCTCGATGGAGGGCAGGAGGATGAACACCGTTTTTGGCGGCTGTCTTTGCGGCGCTGTGCGCTTGCGCGCGGAGGGTGAGCCGCTGCGCGTGGGTGTTTGCCATTGTATGGATTGCCGCAAGCATCATGGCGCGTTGTTTCATGCCTCGGCTATTTTCCTGGGTGCGGCAGTGCAGGTGACAGGCCAGGTCGCCGAGTACGCCGGCCGCTACTTCTGTCCGGTCTGCGGGTCTTCGGTTTATTCGCGTAGCGGTGATGAGATGGAAGTGCACTTGGGTGCGCTGGATGCGCCAAGCCAGTTTACGCCCAGCTATGAGTTGTGGACCTGTCGTCGCGAGGCTTGGTTACCGGCATTCCCATGGATGCAGCACTATGAGTGTGACCAGGAGGGGTGAGGTGGTGCGTGGGGAGTCACGCCGCCCGGCAGTTACCTGGCGGCGTTCTGGTATCAGGCTGCCGGAATCGGCATGCTCGGATACCAGGCGTCCTGCAGCGGGCTGACGGTGAAGTTGGTCAGCTCGTCGCGGCCTTTGAGCCAGTTTTCGACGGCGCTGCGCTGCTCTTCAGTAACCGAGCCACGCTTGGCCAGACAAATCAGGCCAAAGTCCTCTCCGCCGACGTAATCCAGACCGTTAGCGATGATCGCCTCGCGCAGGAATTGATTCAGGTAGCTGTCGATGGCTTCGTCGGACAGGTCTTGCTTGAATTCCAGATTCAGTTCGAAGCCCAGTTCCTGGAATTCGTCGACACAGAGTTTCTTGCGCAGGCGGCGCGAGCGGTTGGTAGCCATTAAATAGTCCTCTTGGCGGGTGAGTGCGCGGATTGTAGCAGCTCGTAGATGACAGTCACTGCCGGTTGTCGCCT
>DBHE01000249.1 GCA_002296055.1 Pseudomonadaceae bacterium UBA836 | reverse complement strand
CTGCTCGGCCTTCTTCATCAAAATAGCAACGCGCGTCTCCAGCTCCGGCGGCTCGACGGCCACGGTGAGGCCCCAGCCAAAACGCGACTTGAGACGCTCTTCCAGGCCATCGATCTCTTTCGGATAACGGTCACTGGTCAAAATGACCTGCTGACCACCTTCGAGCAACGCGTTGAAGGTATGGAAGAACTCCTCCTGGGAGCGCTCCTTCTTGGCGAAGAACTGAATGTCGTCGATCAACAGCGCATCTACCGAGCGGTAGTAACGCTTGAAGTCGTTGATGGCGTTCATCTGCAACGCCTTGACCATATCGGCAACAAAGCGCTCGGAGTGCAGATAGACAATCTTGGCCGCCGGGTTTTTCTTCAGCAGGTGGTTACCCACCGCGTGCATAAGGTGGGTTTTACCCAAACCTACGCCACCGTAAAGAAACAGCGGGTTGTAACCGTGCTTAGGGTTATCGGCTACCTGCCAGGCCGCTGCGCGGGCCAGCTGGTTGGATTTGCCTTCAACAAAGTTCTCAAAGGTGAAGCTGCGATTGAGCAAGCTGGTGTGCTTGATCAGGGTAGGCGGTGGCTGGCTGGTATCGGACTGGCTGTTGCCGGCGAATTCCGCAGCGGCATCGGACGCCCCACTGTGCTCGGCAGCCGGTTGTGAGCTTACCACCACCGGTGTTACCGCGGGGCCAGGAGGAGCGGCGGCTGGCGTCGGATCAATCGGACGCGGGGCCAGAGCAGGCGCGGGTTGGGTAGCCGGAGCGACCGCAGGTGCGGCACGACGGCTGCCAATCAGCAGCGAGACCATCGGCGCCTGCCCCTGAGACAGATCGTCCAGCAGCTCCTGAATGCGGTTCAGATATTTGTCGTTAACCCAGTCGAGTACAAAGCGGTTGGGCGCGTACAGACGGATCTCGGCCTGGTCGCCATCAACCTGCAGCGGGCGAATCCAGGTATTGAACTGTTGAGATGGAAGCTCATCACGCAAAAAATCGATGCATTGCTGCCAAAGTGCAACAGACACTGAATCCCCCGGGACCACTGACACCAGCGGCTTTTATTGAAGACAAATGCACATCGCGGCGGGGCGACGAACTACGGATAACAGAGCCGCCTATTCTATCCCTTCACCCTAGACTTATCCACACACCAGCCCCCTCCCTGCGACAAAAAAGCCTACGGCCATCAGCTTGGCTTTTAATGCCAGTGCCCTCGAAAAAGGGCACCAACGCCTTGTAAACCGCGCCCTGTAGAACCTGTTAACAACTGCGCCTCAGGCTTGTTGGTAACCGGGGCTCTGATCGGTGGATAAACCGCCCTGTGGATATCCGCCCTTCTTATCCACAGGGCGCACACAAGACCCGCCGGGTACCGTCCCCGGCTTATCCGCAGGCTTATCATTGCATCAAGGTGCTGATATTTATCGCTTTTAGCCGCTTATCCACAGATAAATGCCGCGCTATATACAGTCACTGTATTTATCTTTTAATCAAACTGATTTCATATTGTTTATTCATGGCAGGGTGATTGCTCGACGGCGCGCAGAACAGGTCTGCTGCAATGCCATGAACACCGCCAAGCCAGAGCCGCAATAGGGATAAAAAATTGTTTGGCAATTCGCTATTTTTTGCCCACAGAGGAAATTGACCTGCCCTGGCTTTTTCTCTAGAATTGCCGGTCCCTCGAAGGGGCACTTTGCTCTGATGTGACTTACTCAGGTATCTGAAGATGAAAAGAACGTTCCAACCCAGCGTACTGAAGCGCAAGCGCACCCACGGTTTCCGTGCTCGTATGGCTACCAAGAACGGCCGTGCTGTTCTGGCTCGCCGTCGTGCCAAAGGCCGCGCACGCCTGTCCGCCTAAGCACCGGTTTACTGGTGGATCTCGGATTCACACCTGAACACAGGCTATTGACGCCTGCTCAGTTCAAGCGCGTTTTCGATGGAGCCACCTGCAAAGCCTCAGGACCCAGTCTGCTGCTGTTGGCCAGAGAAAATACTCTGGGCCACGCACGGCTGGGTCTGGTCATTGCCAAGAAAAATGTTCGGCGTGCGGTAGACCGCAACAAGGTCAAGCGCATCGCCAGAGAGTCGTTCAGACAGCATCGTGCTGAGCTGGGGGATCTGGACATTGTCGTACTGGCCCGCAAGGGTCTGGGCGACCTGGACAATGCTGCACTGCATGCCCTGTATCAGGGCATGTGGCGCAGGCTTATAAAATCGGCTGCAAAAAACCGCTCACGTGACCCCGGACCCCCGTCATCCCATGCGTAGCATCGCGCTCGGACTGATCAAGGTTTACCGCTACGCCATCAGTCCCATGATGGCCAGTCACTGCCGTTTCTATCCCTCCTGTTCCTGCTACGCCCAGGAAGCCATCGAAGAGCATGGTTTTCTCAAGGGCAGCCTGCTCAGCGCACGCCGCCTTGGACGTTGTCATCCCTGGAACGCCGGTGGATATGATCCGGTACCGCCAGCTTCTGCCAACCGACCTACCCGAATGGCCAACAAACCATGAACCTCCAACGTAATATCCTCATCGGTGCTCTACTGGTGATCACCTACCTGATGGTGGTGCAGTGGAATAAGGATTTTGTTCAGCAGGATCTTGCTCCGGCAGCCCAGACCCAGGTGACGCCGCTCGACAGCAGTGATCTGCCGGGCAGCGACGACAACGCCGCCGCTCACGACGGTGATGTACCGGCCGCCATCAATGGCGAGGGCGAAGCCCTGGCACCGGCCCAGGTGACCACCCCGGATGCAAAGGGTGGACTGGTCAAGGTTGAAACCGACACCCTGCAGGTGACCATCAACCCGGTGGGCGGTGACATTGTTTCGCTGGCGCTGCCGCAGTATCCGACCCGCAAGGATCGTCCGGATCTGCCATTCCAGCTGCTGGAGCAATCGGGCAACCGCACCTATATCGCGCAGAGCGGCCTGACTGGCCAACAAGGCCCGGACAAGTCCAGCGGCCGCGCGCGCTACAGCGTTGAGCAGAACAGCTACCAACTGGCCGATGGCCAGGAGCAACTGGTTGTTGACCTGACTACCAGCAACGACGGCGTCAACGTCACCAAGCGCTTCACCTTTACCCGTGGCAGCTACCTGGTCGGCGTCAGCTACCTGATCGACAACCAGAGCAGCCAGTCTTGGAGCGGCAGCCTGTTTGGTCAGATCAAGCGTGATGGCAGCGGCGACCCGTCCAGCTCCACCGCGACCGGCATGGCAACCTTCCTGGGTACCGCCTACTGGAGCGACGATGCGTCCTACACCAAGCTGAATATGTCCGAGTTGGATGACACTCGTCTGGCTGAGAACGTTTCCGGTGGCTGGATCGCCTGGCTGCAGCACTACTTTGTCAGCGCCTGGATCCCGAGCCCCGAGGTCACGCATCACTACCGCACGCTGAAAGACCGTACCGGCAACTACATCGTCGGCTTCACCAGCCCGGCCGTTACCGTGCCGGCTGGCGAGCAGCAGCAGATCAGCGCCGACTTCTACGCCGGTCCGAAGATCCAGGATGACCTCAAGGCCATCTCTCAAGGTCTGGAGCTGACCGTTGACTACGGCTTCCTGTGGTGGATTGCCCAACCGCTGTTCTGGGTGCTGAGCCTGATTCACGGCTTTGTCGGCAACTGGGGCTGGAGCATCATTTTGCTGACCTGCCTGATCAAGCTGATCTTCTTCCCACTGTCTGCCACCAGCTACCGCTCCATGGCCAACATGCGCCGTGTTGCGCCCAAGCTGCAGGCGCTGCGTGAGCAGCATGGCGATGACCGCCAGAAGATGTCCCAGGGCATGATGGAGCTGTACAAGAAAGAGAAGATCAACCCGCTGGGTGGCTGTCTGCCGATTCTAGTGCAGATGCCGGTCTTCATCGCCTTGTACTGGGTACTGATGGAAAGCGTCGAAATTCGCCAGGCCGAATGGCTCGGCTGGATCACCGACCTGTCGCTGAAGGATCCGTACTTCATCCTGCCGATCATCATGGGCGCGACCATGTTCCTGCAGCAGCAGCTGAACCCGACGCCGCCGGACCCGATGCAGGCCAAGGTAATGAAGATGCTGCCGATCATCTTCACCTTCTTCTTCCTGTGGTTCCCGGCCGGTCTGGTGCTGTACTGGGTAGTCAACAACTGCCTGTCCATTGCACAACAGTGGTACATTACCCGGCAGATCGAGAAGGGCGCTGCGAGCAAGGACTAAGTCCTGCTCACCGCCAGTCAAACGCCCCGTTCGCGGGGCGTTTTGCTATCCACAGAAAACATCGGAGCCGCCATGAGCACGCCCTATCACGCCGATACCATTGCCGCCCTCGCCACGGCCCCCGGGCAAGGTGGGGTAGGCATCATTCGTGTGTCGGGCCCGGCGGCGCGCTCCATCGCCGAGCAAGTTGCCCGGCGTGAACCGCGGCCGCGCTACGCCCATTACGGCCCGTTTTTCTCTGGCGAGCAGACCCTGGATGAAGGCATCACCCTGTTCTTTCCGGGGCCGCATTCCTTTACCGGTGAAGACGTGCTGGAGCTGCAGGGCCACGGTGGTCCGGTAGTGATGGATCTGCTGCTTAAGGCCTGCCTCGCCGCCGGTGCCCGTCAGGCCCGCCCGGGCGAGTTCAGCGAACGTGCCTTTCTCAATGACAAGCTGGATCTGGCCCAGGCCGAGGCGATTGCCGATCTGATCGAGGCCAGCTCCGAGCAGGCCGCGCGCAACGCCCTGAACTCACTGCAAGGGGTGTTTTCCCAGCGCGTACGCGCGCTGACCGAATCGCTGATTGCCCTGCGTATCTATGTTGAGGCGGCGATCGACTTCCCGGAGGAAGAGATCGACTTTCTCGCCGACGGCCACGTGCTGTCCCAGCTGCAGGCGGTACAGGGCGAACTGACCCAGGTACAGCGCCAGGCCGGACAGGGTGCATTGCTGCGCGACGGTATGAACGTGGTGATTGCCGGGCGCCCCAACGCAGGCAAATCGAGTTTGCTCAACGCTCTGGCCGGGCGTGAAAGCGCCATTGTTACCGACATTGCCGGCACCACCCGGGACATCCTGCGCGAACATATTCACATCGATGGTATGCCGCTGCACATCATTGATACCGCCGGCCTGCGTGACACCGATGACCAGGTGGAGCAGATTGGCGTGCAGCGCGCCATGGCGGCCATCGGCGAGGCAGATCGCATTCTGCTGATGGTTGACGCCGGCCAACCCGAAGCCAAGAACCCCGAGTTGCTCTGGCCGGAGTTTCTCGAGCAGCGCCCCGACCCGGCCAAGGTCACGCTGATCTACAACAAGGTCGACGTTACCGGTGAACCGGTTGCACAGGACACCGCCGCCGATGGCTCGGTTGTGTTGCACCTGTCAGCCAGGCAGGGCGAGGGCATCGACCTGCTGCGTGAACACCTGAAGGCCTGCATGGGCTTTGAGCAAACCGGCGAAAGCCTGTTCAGCGCCCGCCGCCGTCACCTCGAAGCACTGGAAGAAGCCGCCCGTTATCTGCAGCACGGCTTTGATCAACTGACCCTGATGGGCGCCGGCGAGCTGCTGGCCGAAGACCTGCGCATGGCCCAGCAGGCACTGGGCAAGATCACCGGCGAGTTTTCCGCCGATGACCTGCTGGGGCGGATTTTCTCCAGCTTCTGCATTGGTAAATAGTCAGGGCAGCGCCTGACGTATCCGCGAACTGCTGACCAACGCCGCGATGACTGCAAAGGCACTGGCGGCCAGCAGGGCGACATGGGTGCCATCGTCCACAAACAGGTTGAACATCAGTGCCACCAGCGCCGCGCCACAGGTCTGGCCGACCAACCGAGCAGTGCTGAGCATGCCGCTGGCGCCGCCGCTGCGATGCAGTGGTGCGGCGGTGATGATGGTGTGGTTGTTGGGTGACTGAAATAACCCAAAGCCGGCGCCGCAGAGCATCATCCAGGCCAGTATCAAGGCAAATCCGGGGCTGTCGGGCAGGCTGGCCAGCCCCCACAGCCCGCCAGCAAACAGCAGCATGCCGATGCCACCAAGCAAGCCGGCGTGGTAGCGCTCCAGCAGTCGGCCTGCCAGGGGCGCTGTCAGCATGGTTGCCAGCGGCCAGGGCGTCATCAGCAGACCGGTCTGAATGGCGTTAAGGCCCAACGCATGCTGAAAGTAGAACGGGATGGAGACCATCGCCAGCATCTGCGCGGTAAAGGCGCTGATTGAGCTGCAGATAGACAGGGCAAAGATGGGAATACGCAGCAAATCCACCGGCAGCAACGGCATGCTGCGGCTCAGCTGACGGCGCACGAATAACCAGCCCAGCGGCAGCCCGATCACCACCGGCAACAGCAGCCACCAGCCGCCATGCCCCTGGGCAAAACCGGTCACAGCCAGGAAGAAGCAACCCAGCGTAAGGACGTTCAGCGCGGCGCTGGGCAAGTCGAAACGTTGGCTCGGCGCACCCTCGTTGGCGGGCAAAAAGCGCCAACCCATCAGCAGCGCCAGCACACCAACCGGGGCACTGACGGCAAACAGCCAGGGCCAACTGGCCAACGATAGAATAGCCGCCGCCACGCTAGGCCCGGCTGCAGCCGCCACCGACACAATCAGGGTGTTGAGTGCCACGCCGCGCCCGAGCCGCGCGCGTGGGTAAATCAGCCGGGTCAACGCGCCATTGACGCTCATTACCGCGGCGGCGCCCAAGCCCTGCAGCATGCGCGCCAGGGTCAACTGCAACAGGGAATCACTCAACGCACAGAGCACCGACATGCTGGCAAAGACTGCCAGACCAATCAGATAAATACGCCGGTAGCTCCACAGATCACCGAGCGAGGCCAGTGGCAGCAGGCTGACGGCAATGACCAACTGGTAGGCGTTAACCACCCAAATGGAGCTGGCCGCACTGGCGCCCAGATCGGCGCCGATGGTGGGTAGCGCGACATTGGCAATCATGCCGTCGAGTACAGCCATGGTCACGCCCAGGGCGATCGCGATGATCGCACCGAGGCGTTGCGGCATGGGTAAACCGTCTTGGTGTGCAGGGGACAAGTCGGGCCTCTGAATGACAGAACCGGCCGGTCACCTTAGCACAGCACGGGCTACTTCAGCGCCACCCGGCGACCTCATGCACCGGCGCATCGCGCTGCACCAGGCGGCGACCGTCACGGATTGAGGCCAACACCGGCGACTGGTTCAGCAGCACCTCGTAGGGCGTAGCGCCGTTCACCACCATGCAGCGTGCCGGGTTGCCAACGGCAATACCGTAGTCGTTCAGGTTAAGCGCGGCCGCGCCGTTGTCGGTCACGATCTCCAACGCGGTCTCAATGCGTTCCATTCCCAGCATATGGCAGGCATGCAGGCCGACATCCAGGGTGCGCAGCAGGTTACCGTTGCCCATCGGATACCAGGGGTCGCGGATCGAGTCCTGGCCAAAGCAAACCTTGAGGCCGGCATCGAGCAACTCCGGTACTCGGGTAATACCGCGACGTTTGGGGTATCCATCAAAACGCCCCTGCAAATGCAGGTTTTCGGTTGGCAGGGCAACAAAGTTCAGGCCCGACTTGCCCAGCAGGCGGAACAGACGGCTGCAATAGGCGTCCTCGTAGGAGTGCATTGCACAGGTGTGGCTGGCGGTTACCCGGCTGCCGTAATCACGGCTCAGTGCTTCGGCGGCCAGCACTTCGAGAAAGCGCGATTGCGGATCGTCAATCTCATCGCAATGCACATCCACCAGGCAGTCATGGCGCTCAGCCAGGTCCATCAGCCACTTGACCGACTCCACGCCGTAGTCGCGGGTGAACTCAAAGTGCGGGATGCCGCCGATCACATCGGCACCAACGGCCACCGCCTCACCCATCAGCTCCTTGCCGCCCGGAAAGGACAGAATCCCCTCCTGCGGAAAAGCAACAATCTGCAGGTCGACGAACTCACGCACCCGCTCGCGCACCTCAACCATCGCGCGCAAGGCTGTCAGCTGCGGGTCAGTCACGTCCACGTGGGTGCGCACGTACTGGATACCGTGCGCGGCAAACAGCTTGAGCGTTTGCTCGGCGCGGCTCACCACATCATCGCGGCTCAGCATGGCCTTGCGCTCGCCCCAGCATTCGATGCCTTCAAACAGGGTGCCGCTCTGATTCCAGCGCGGTTCACCGGCGGTCAGTGCGGCGTCCAGGTGAATGTGCGGCTCGACGAAAGGCGGCAGCAGCAGATTGCCGCCGGCGTCCAGCTCGTCCGCCGCCGCGCTCTGGCCGGCGGGTTGGGCATCAATGGCGCTAAAGCGGCCGTCAGCCATGGCGACGCGATACAGA
>DBHE01000064.1 GCA_002296055.1 Pseudomonadaceae bacterium UBA836 | reverse complement strand
TGCCGACCAGCCAGAGGTGTGTATGGCCGTTGAAATCGTATATCGCAGCAGCAGAGACCCGGAGCGCCTGTTCATGGATAAAGCCCAAGCCGACCGTCATGACAAGATGCTGGAGCTGGCCGAGTCACTGGCCGAGGTGCTGCAAAGTGCTGTTCCGGGTTTGGGCGAGCAGTTGGCCGACGACGTCAGCATCTACATGGCCCGCCACCGCGATGTATTCGCCAAGGCCTTCAAGAGCAGCCCCGACGCACTGGCTGATCTGACCTCAGACGAAGCCGCCGAGGCCTGAGCCCCGGCGCCGCGCTATCAATACATCCAGAAGTTGGGATGATCCTGTGGAGCAGGCTGTTGCGGCTTGCTGGCAGGGCGCTGGATAAAACGTTTGATCATGCTCATGCTGTCTCTCCCTTAGAGCGTTGTTGGCATGAGCAGATACTGCCGTTTGGCACGCTCCACGAGAAATCAAATGAGCCAATCAGGCCGATTGGCAAAAGCTGTTGGCGTTAGCTAATAGCCCTGCTTATTCCCCACACTGCTCCGCAACGCTCCCCGCCATAGCACTTTGCCAGCCGACTGCTACGCTTACGGCAAGAGAATAATAACGGCGGTGCGCCTGCCTCCGGGCGTCTGACGCAACCGCCTTCGGCCTGGAGCTTTCAACATGAACATGCTGCGCCGCTTTACCATTCTTCAGCGCCTAGTGGCCGTCACCCTGCTGGTGCTGTTGATCGTGCTCGGGCTGGTGACCGCCTTCGCTCTGGACTATCGCCAAAGTCTGCTTGACGGTCGTGCTTTGAAAACCCAGCACCTGGTCGAGTCCGGAATGGGTGTGATCGAGCATTTCTACCAGCGCCAGCAAAGTGGCGAACTGACCCAACAACAGGCTCAGCAGCAGGCCGCTGCCACCCTGCAAGGCCTGCGCTACGGCAACAACGACTACTTTTGGGTGCATTCCAATGAGTTGCAAATGGTCATGCATCCGTTCAGTACCCAACTGGTGGGCAACAGCGTCGCTGACATCAAAGACCCTAACGGCAAATACCTGTTTCGCGAGATGGTCGAGGTGGTAAAGGGGCAGTCGGCGGGTTTTGTCGACTACATGTGGCCCAAGCCCGGCGTCACAGACCCGGTACCCAAGATCTCCTATGTTGCAGGTTTTGCCCCCTGGGGCTGGATTCTTGGCTCGGGGATCTATCTGGATGATGTGGCCGAAGCGTTCTGGGCTGACATGCTACCCAAGTTGAGCTTGGCGGCACTGGGCCTGCTACTGCTGGTCGCCATCAACTTGCTCATCGCCTTGAGCGTTAGCCGGCCAATCGCTCAGGCGGTTGCCGCAATGCAGGATATCGCTACCGGCGAGGGCGACCTCTCGCGCCATCTGGATACCAGCGGCAATGACGAAATCAGTGGCCTGGCCAGCGGCTTCAATGCCTTCACTGATCGCCTGGCCCAGGTGATTGATGACCTGCGCGAGGTAGTCGCACGTAACCGGCGCATTGCCGGCGAGGTTGGCGTGGCAATGAGCAAGGCAGAAGCCTCCTACAACCAGCAGAATAGCGAGCTCGACACTATCGCCTCGGCGGTAGAACAAATGAGCGCAACCTCGGACGAAGTAGCCCAACGCATGTCCGACTCCGCCGACGCTGCCAGACAAGCCAACAACCACACCGCTGATGGTCAGCAGACTGCCGATGCCACCAGCCGCTCCATGCAGAAGTTAGCCGAAGACATCGCCCACGCTGGTGAGGCGGTGAGCGAACTGAACGCACAGTCGCACACTATCGACTCGGTGCTGGGAGTTATTCGCGCCGTTGCCGAGCAAACCAACCTGCTGGCCCTGAACGCGGCCATTGAAGCGGCACGCGCCGGAGAGCAAGGCCGGGGGTTTGCGGTGGTGGCTGATGAGGTGCGCACGCTGGCCAGCCGCACTCAGGCCTCGACCGACGAGATCCGCAGCATTATTGATTCCCTCCAGGCGGGCACTGCCAAAGCTGTCAGCTCAATGGATGACAGCTACCGGCAATCCGAAGACTTGCAACAACAGGTTGAAAACTCGCGCTCGGCGTTGCAGTCGATTGCCGGCTCGGTCGACACCATCACCGATATGACCAGTCAGGTCGCCGCCGCCGCAGAACAGCAGTCACGCACCAGCACCGAGATTTCCTCCAGTCTCAGCCAGCTCAGCAACCTTGGGGATCGGGTGCTGCGCGAGCTGCAGGACACAGCGCGCAACACCCAGCAGTTGACCGACGCAGCGCAGCAGTTGGACCAGTTGATCAGTCAATTCAAGACCAGCAGCTCCCGCTGAGCGCCCAGCGCGCAGGCCCCGCCCAGCGCTACCTGATACCCATACAGTTGGCGTACCAGGTCACGGTGGCCGGCCAGTCCGAGAAAATGCCGATCACGCCCACATCACGCGCCAGTACGTCTACCACCTGATACAGGTCACCATCATTGTTAATGGCGTCGCTGACGCTCTGGTAATACCAGCCCCCGCCATTTGCCAGCGGGCCGGAGCGCTCCAGCGACCAGGCGATCATATCCAGCCCGGCGCTGCGAGCATTCTCGGCATACTCCGAGGGCACAATCTCACCGCGACCATCCAAGGTCAGCATCTTCCAGATCGCCGGCGCGAGAACCTTCACGCCCTGCGCGCGCAGAGACTCCATGTAAGCTAGGGATGCGGTATCTGCAGTGATCGGCGACTCATCGAGGAATACCGCCTGATCGGCGAAGTCCGGCATCTCGTTGATCCAGAACAGCACATCCTCCAGCTGGAAGGACTGCGGCCAGACCTTGCGCGGGCTTACGCCAGCATCCAGATAATCCTGCAGCATCTGGCGCGCGTAGTCCTGCTGGCTGTAGTCACCCTCATAGGGCATGTCGACCACCGGCGTTTTCAGCTCCGGGGTCATCTGTACGCCCAGCTCGCGAAACAGTTCGATACTTTCTCGATGGGTCATCAGGGTGCCGCGGCTGGCGTAAAGATCGGTGCGCCAGTCAGCCGTGCCACCCAGATACTCGGCGGGCGTCGTAGCGTCTGGGTTAAAGGCGTCCATCTTGCCTTCAAGCTGCTTGAATTCGGCCAGAGTGATGTCGCTGGTACGGCATTCAGCCTGTGCCTTAGTGCCAGTAGCCGGGTCAGCAGGTACAAAGGGCTGGGTGCACTTGGCGTTAAGTTCGGGCACCGCCACGATGTTGGTGGTGGTGTGCAGGTCATTCTGGGCGTGGCGGCACACCAGCTGGCGGTCCTTGGTGAAGGCGACATCACACTCCAGTATGCCGGCACCCATGCGCGCCGCCGCCACGTAGGATTCGCGAGTGTGCTCGGGAAACTGCAGCGGCGCGCCACGGTGGCCGATCGAGAAGCGTGATCGACGCGGCTGGTTCACCTCACAGCGCTGCAGCCGACGCTTCAGCGGTCCGGCGTCCATGTCGTCCACCAGCCATTGTGGGCGCGGGCCAAGCTGAACAGGCTCACGCAGCTGGCCGTAGCCGTGCCCGCCACCCTGGCCATGCCCCGGCCGGGCCTGGTGCTCACGTTCACCGGCGCCAGCCAACGCGCACGTGCTCAAACTGGCCGCCAGTGCAGCGGCCAGTACAGGAATCAACTGCAGGGGGTGTCGCATACCAAACTCCTTTTTGCGGATGAGGGAGGAAAACCACCTCACCACCTTCACCATCCAGCCGTGACAACGCGGTGACCGGGCCGTGAATACGGCTTTGCATGTGACAGCCGTCGCACTATTGCATATCCGCTGTAACTTTTTGTATGTGAATCGCAGCTGTTGTCCGAATGGGGATACAATCCGCGCCGCCCACGTGTTTCGGGCCTATGCTCATTTAACCACCCCGCTGCATTCGGGCCGACGTTATGGTGCTGTCCGCCGATTGCAAGGAGTCAGCTCATGTACAGGATGTTTGCCATCGCCGCCCTCGCCTGTGTGGCGGTTCAGGCCCATGCCAAGGTCGACGCAAGCCAGGCGCAGCGCCTGGGTCGCGACCTCACCCCGCTCGGTGCAGAACAGGCCGCCAATACCGACGGCTCGATCCCCGCCTGGACCGGCGGCGTGACGCCACCGGCCAGCTACCAGCGCGGCATGCATCACCCGGATCCCTACGCCGCCGATAGCGAACTCTATCGTGTCGACAGCAGCAATCTCGACACCTACCGCGAGGCACTGCCGGAAGGTCTGGCCGACCTGCTCAGCCGTCACCCCGACTATTACCTGCGGGTATTCCCAACCCGGCGCAGCGCCGCAGTGCCCGAGCGCATTTACCGCGCGACCCGCGACAACGCAACCCGCGCCGAGCTGATTGCCAACGGCAACGGCATTCGCGGCGCCGCTGCCGGCATCCCCTTCCCGATTCCGCAGGAAGGCATGGAAGTCATCTGGAACCACATCCTGCATTACAAGGGCGACCAGAATCACTTCATCAACAACCAGGCAATCGTCATCAACGGCAACAGCAACCTGATCAAGCGTGACCGCGCCATCTACTACGTCTATAACCGCGAAGGCATGACCACGGCAGCGCTGGACAATACCCTGCTGTACTACAAGTATGTGGTCACCGCACCAGCCAAGCTGGCCGGCACCGCCCTGGTAGTGCAGGACCCGCTGGACCAGGTGCTGACCACTCGCCGCGCCTGGCGCTACAGCCCCGACAGCCGCCGCGTGCGCCGTCTGCCGCTGTTGGCCTATGACTCGGTACAACCAGATACCAGCGACCTGGCTACCGCCGATGTGGTGGACTCATTCAACGGCGCACCCGACCGCTATGAGTGGAATCTGGTCGGCAAGCAGGAAATGCTGGTGCCTTATAACAGCTACGCCGTTCATCAAAAGGGCATAGCCTACGAGCGCATCGTACTGCCGCGCACGCTCAACCCTCAGCTACTGCGCTACGAGCGTCATCGCGTCTGGGTGGTCGATGCTACCTTGCGCACCGGCTACAACCATCCCTACGCCGCGCGTCGTTTCTACGTAGATGAGGACAGCTGGCAGATTCTGGCGGTTGACCTTCGAGACAAGAACGGCGAGCTAATTGGCCTGCAGGAGAGCCATCCGATCAGCTACTACGAGGTGCCCATGTTCAGCAGCACGCTGGAAACGCTGTATCACCTGCAGGACAACAACTACTTCGTCGACGGGCTGGACAACAACGAGCCGATGTACAACTTCGACGTCAACCTAAGCCCGCGCGACTTCTCACCTCAAGCGCTGCGCCGCTCCGGCAACTGAGCAACAGCGCTGACGGCTCGCCGGCCGATCAGCGCACGCTCAACAGGCCCGACGTAGTACGACAGACGTTCTCTGCACCCTGATGGATTTCCTGCATGATGGAACTGACCTGACGGGTGCGCTGGCTACCCTCTTCCGCGGTAACGCTGACCGAATCAATCGTATCGGTTACCTTGCGGGTCAGATCGCGGTTACGCTGCACTACGTCGGCGATTTCCGAGGTTGATTTACTGGTGCGCGCCGCCAGCTGCCGCACCTCATCCGCTACCACCGCAAAGCCACGCCCCTGATCGCCAGCGCGCGCCGCCTCAATCGCCGCGTTCAGCGCCAGCAGGTTGGTCTGGTCAGCAATCGCCGAAATGGTCGCGACAATTTCTTCAATGTTCTTGGACTGTGCGTTCAGCTGGGCAATCAGCGCGGTCGCATCCGCCACCTGCGCAGCAATGCGCGCTGAGGTGTCCACCGCTGTCTGCAAAGACGCCATACCTTGCTCGGCAATGGCAGCCGTTTCCTCCGAGGTACTACTGGCCACCTCGGCTGCCTGGCGTACCGCTTGGCCCTGCTCGATGCGCGCGGTGATATCACTGGCAAATTTCACCACCTTGATAACCTTGCCCTGCTCATCAAAGATCGGGTTATAGGTAGCTTCGAGCCAAATGGTCTGACCGTGGCTGTTCAGGCGATCAAACTGTCCTGACTTGAATTCACCACGGCCCAGCTCAGCCCAGAAGTTGGGATGCTGCTGACTGAAACTGTCGGTACAGAACATGCGGTGGTGTTTGCCCTTGATCTGCTGCAGCGAATAGCCAACCGCCGCCAGAAAATTGCTGTTGGCAGTAATGATATCGCCCTGCGGGCTGAACTCGATGACCGCAAGGGACTTGTCCAGCGCCGTCATCAGGGCCTGCTGATCCAGCCGGGCGCGGCGTTCGGCTGACACATCACTGGCCAGCATTACCACCTTTTCCACCACGCCACTGGCGTCGGGTACCGGTACGTAAGTTGCCTCCAGCCAAAGCGGTTGACCATCCGAGCGCAGTCGACGATAGGTGCCGGAACAGGCGCGGCCCTGCGCCAGCGAATTCCAGAAGCCCCGCTGCTCAGCGCTCTCCTGCTGACCACAGAGCTGGCTATGCGGCTGGTTGAGCAATTTTTCGCGCGGATAACCCAGCAGACTCAGCATCGGCCCATTGACTTCAATGATCTGGCCGCTGGGCGTGCACTCAAGGCAGGCCATGTGGGTTTTCAATGCGGTAATTTGAGCTTTCTGCTCTGCCAGGTCACGTCCTTGCGACTGGTACAGGTGTTTCAGTTTTGCGTTGAACATGAGGGGCTCTGCAGAAGGAGTGAAGGCACAGTGCCATGCTACTGCCGCCCACTGCGGCTGAATAGCTGGATATTTAACTATTTGTGTCCTTTTCAGTGGCGCACAATCTTTTATAACCCTACGCGATCAACGTGACCATAGTCTTGCAGCAAATTATATAAACGCGAGCACCCCGAGCTCACGCCCAGGGTCATTCACAGTCAAAGGAGGCGCGCAGCACGGTAACTGCGCAATGACAGCTCAGGCGGACGGCAGGTGAGGCTTGAGAATCTCGTACAGCGCGGGGCGGTTCGCCTTGATTTCCTCGGCACTCAGGCCTTCCAGCGAGTGCGGATATTTGAGCCAGGCGTCGGTGCTGTGCAGGAAGTAATGGGGCTCCCAGTCCAATTCATTGCGGCTGGGCTTGTAATAAGGCACCGCCACGCGAATATCATGCGGGGTATTCAGGCGAGCTTTATTTTTCAGCTCCTGAATGATCGCCTCGACCGAACGGCCGGTATCAAACACGTCATCGACGATCAACAGTGAGTCCTCGTGGGTCATGTGCTTGACCAGGTAGTTGAGGCCATGCACCCGCACCTCTTTCTCCTGCTGGTCAATGCCATGATAGGACGAGGTACGAATGGCAATGTTGTCCGTCTGCACGCCGTGGTAATCAAGAAATTCCTGCACGGCGATGCCCATAGGTACGCCGCCACGCCAGACCGCTATCATAAAGGTCGGGCGAAAGCCGGAATTGAGGATCTGTGCTGCCAGCTTGAAGGCATCTTCCAGCAGACTTTGTGCACTCAGGTATTGTTTCTCAGCCATAAGACCGTAAGCTTCTCCCGGGAAGCGCCACCAAAGCGCGCAATGATCACACCAGACGGAGCAGCCTGGCAAGCCATGACCCAAACCGACGCCCCGCAGCATAGCCCTCGCAATCGCCGTTTTCTCGATGAAAATCAACTGATCGAAGACGCCTTTCGCCTTGGCGTGCAGATTTTTGAAAGCGGTTTCCGCCCCAATTTTATCGTGGGCCTGTGGCGCGGGGGCAGCACAGTGGGCATCTACGTGCAGGAGTGCCTGCAGACGCTAGGCGTAAAGACTGACCATATCGCCCTGCGCACCTCCTATCGCGGCATGGAACATTACGACGCCATGGTCGCCGCACCCGAGGCTGAAATTCGGGTGCACGGCACGCATTACCTGCTGGACAACCTCAACCAGGATGACCGCCTGCTGATTGTTGACGACGCCTTTGGCACCGGCCACAGCGTGCAGGCCGTGCTGGGCAAGCTGAACGCCCAGCTAAAACGCAACATGCCCACCGATACCCGCATTGCCACGCTCTACAAGCGCACTGGCGCCGCAAAAACCAGCCTGCAGCCGGATTTTTGCCTGCACACAACGGAAGACTGGCTGGTGTTTCCTTACGAGTTGAACGGCCTAAGCCGCAGCGAAATTGATGACCACAAGCCCTACCTGAGCGCAATTCTCGACTCGGTGAAGGCACAGTAATAGCACCGTTGATCGCCCATTAGGGTGGCATGGGTCGACGCCGACAAAGCTCAGCGCTACTCTGAATGAGCACCCTGTCATCTGAATGAAAAATAACAATGATAAGTCGACGGTCAATGCATGGGCGCCGGCACCTGCTGGCGCTCTGCGCAGCGCTCACCCTGCTGATTCCCGCTGGCGTTCGGGCCGACCAGGCCTTGCCTGAACTGCGCGCCGGCTATATCACCTTTCCACCGATTGCCTACACCGATGAACACGGTAATGCGCAAGGCACCATCATCGACCTGACCAACGAGCTGGCCGCCATGAACGGCTACCGCATCAAGTGGGTCAACTACCCCATTAACCGCATTTACCACACGCTCAATAACGGCGACATCGACTTTTGGCCAGGCTCACCCAATGTGCCTGCGCTGCAGGACTTCACCGTTGAGAGCCAGCCGTTGGGCATCAAGGTCAAGCTCTGCGCTTTCGCCTTGGAAAGCACGCCGGCTGTAAGTAACCTCAACGACCTGGCTGACCAACAGCTGGTCCTGATCCGTGGCTACACCTACCGCGAGCAGTTGAACAGCCTGTTCAGCAATAACCGGCACGCGCCCATCGTCGCGCCCAACAACCATGCAGCCATGGAGCTGTTGCTACGCGGCCGTGCCCAGTACCTGATCAGCTATGGCCACCCGGTGCAGGAAGCCCTGCAGGACTACCCATTGCACGGCGCACGCTGCAATCAGCTGGATGAGTGGCCGTTGGTGTACGTGATTTCCGGCAAGCACCCGCAGGCCCAGCAGCTTGCCGACCAGTTTGACGCCGCCTTCCAGGTTTATATGCAGCCGGGCGCCCCGGCCCAGCCGCTGCGCGGCAGCCGACAACGCTATGCCACCTCGCCTTAGGCGCTACGCACTAAGCCAGCACTCCAGATTGTTACGCCGGCCCACCTGATAGCTGCGCCCCCTGGGTACCGCTGCGCTCAGCCCCAGCTGCTCCAGCGTGGCGAGCAAGGCCTGCCGCTGGTCGGCAGGTTGGGCGTGCAGCACAGCAGTGGCCCGCTGCAGCAGGTACAGCAAGTAAGGCTCCACCCCCACCTCAATAGCTGCGCCCCGAAATTGCGTCTGCACCAGTCCAATTTGACGTACCTGCGGGCGCACGGTGACTGGACTGCCCTCCTCCGGCTGATGCTCACTGACCCAGGCGTCCATAAACGCGAGCTTGTCGGTCAGCTCGGGGAAAATCTCACCTGCGATGTGCCTTAGCAGCGCCTCCAGAGTTGCCGGCAACGGGCCGTCATCCAGAAAGGCCGGCGCTTGTTCGGGATACTCGACGCAGTCCAGCCCCGGCGACGTCATACGCTCAACCCAGCGGTGCACCCGCGGCGCCCGCTGTTGCATCACCGCCAGCGGCACCGGGTCACGGCCGAGGTGCGCAAACAGTGGCGCTATCAACCCATAGTCAGCAATCGAGGGGCGCGAGCCCAGCAGGTACGGCATCTGGGCAAAGTGCGCATCCAGTAACGCCAGCAGTTCGTGATAGGAGGTTTCAATAAGGGGAATGCTGCCGGGGTTGACGCCAAGGCGCGGCAGGTAGGAATTCATGCGTCCCATGATCTGCTCCGCCATCTCGGCGCCGGAGCCCAGAGTGAAGGCGCAACGCAGAAAGTCTTCCTGCTCTTCACGGTAGCTCCAGCGATAATGCATGGCGTGCTTGAGCATCGCCTGACAACCGTAGTACTCGATAATGATGGCCAGGATGTGCAACAACGGCGACGGCGGATAGACCGGCCAAGGCACACCCTGGGCCTCTAAATAGTCGATGATGTCGATGCTGTCCTGAATAACCCGCCCCTCTGGCGTCTCCAGCACTGGAATGATGCCGCGACCAATCTGCGGCAGGATGCGAGTAGCAAAATCCGGATGCCAGGTGGGTAGTTCAACGTAGTCGATACCCTGATTGCGCAGATAACAGCGAACCTTGCCGGTATACAGGGAGTGAGAGGCGCCATACAGGCGGTAAGGTGCAGCGGTCATCGGGTGCCCTTGCGGTTGTTATTGTCAGGGAGTCCGATACTGCCAGCTGCGCCGCCCGCGAGACAAGAGCAGCGCTTGTCTCGTCATAGCTGAAACAAAGCAGCCCCGGCGCCATAAGCGCCGGGGCCGTTTATCACTGCCAGGCATATCAGGCAGCGATGGGGCTGCGCCAGTCATCCGAACCGGAGGTGCCGGACACTTCGTGGGTCCAGACGATCTTGCGGTAGGTGAAGTAGACGTCTTCCAGGTGGGTGAAATGCGCCTTGCCCGGGTCTTGGCAGTTGGGCATGTGGGACTGCACATCAACGATGATGGCGTCCTGCAGTTCGATGGTGAAGTAATGCTCCTGGGTGCCGGTGGCCGAAGTGCGGTACCACTCCAGGCGGCAGCGCGATAGGCGCTCGCCCGAGGTCAGGGCGTTGAAGATCAGCGGCGAGGACTTATCGAACACCTTGGTGATCATCAGCGGCTTGTGCACGCGCTGGCCGGTCGGTTGGCCGGATTGCGGGTCACGGGGGATGATCACCTGATGATCAAAGCCTTGAACCAGAACCTGATCCTCGTGGCCTTCCTGAAAGATGTTGCCGACCGAATCTTCGGTAAAGGTGCCGGCGGTAATCAGGCCCTGTTTGGTGCCTTCGATGGTCAGGTATGCGGGAGTTGGCATGGGTGCTCCTTGCTAATGGGGTTGCCGGATCATTCCGGTCCCGATCTATAACAAGGCGCATGCCAACCAACACAGACTATTTAAAAATCATAGAGATACGATAAAAACCTAACGCACAACACAACATATTAGCCCGCCAACCAATCCGATCTAGCGCAGTTTTCAGCCGCCATTTGCGCAACTTGTTGCCATGTTTCAGTGAGCGCCAACACCACGCACCCGCCGCAGGCAGAGCGCCACCAGCAAGGCGGCAGACAGCATGATTACCACGCCGATCAGCGCATTGGCGTGCAGCGCCAGGGTAAAGCTGCTGTTGATTGCCGCGCGTACCGTCTCCAGCTGCCCCGGTGGCAGTTGGGCTACCACGCCCATCGCCCCGCCGATGGTGTCGCTGGCGACTGCCAGTTGATGGCTGTCCAACACACCGCGCAACTGCTGCTCCATCTGGCTGCGATAGAGCGTGGCGCCGACGCTGCCGATCACCGCGATCCCCATGGCCATACCAAGTTCGGTCGCGGTTTCCGAGGTCGCTGCCGCGGCGCCGGTCTTCTCCGGCGGCGCCGAGCCGATCACCAGGTCGGTCCCCAGGATCATCATCGGCATGATGCCCACGCCCAGCAGAATAGTCGCCGCCACCATCAACAGCAGACTGCTATCGGCCTGGATCAATAGCATCAAACCCAGCCCAACCGAGGTCAGCAACAAGCCTCCGCTGATCAACCAGGCTGGCGCCAGCCAGCGCGACAACCTGGGTACCAACAACGAGGCCACCGTCTGCAGCAATGCCGATGGCAGCATCACCAGCCCGGCCTGCAACGCACTGAGGCCGTTCACCCCCTGGAGAAACTGAAAGGTCATCAGCCAGCTGCCAGACAGCGCCAAAATGCACAACAGCATTGCCGCCACCGACACACTGAAGCTCGGCTTGCGGAACAGTGTCAGGTCAAACATGGGGTCGGCCAGTCGACGCTGCCGTCGGACAAACAAGGTGCCGGTCAGCAGCGCAGCGATAAAGCTGAGCCCCGCCAGCAGATTGATGCCATCGCGCGCGCCATCCTTGATTGCGAAGATCAGCAGCAGTACCGCGCTAATGCAGAGCAACGCGCTGGGCAGGTCCAGCTTGCCGGCGTTTGGATCACGGGACTCTGGCAGTAGCCAGGGCCCGACCAGCAACAACAACAGCATCACCGGCACCGCCAGCAAGAACACCGAGCCCCACCAGAACCACGCCAGCATGATGCCGCCCACCAGTGGCCCAATGGCGCTGCCAACAATAAACCCGGTCATCCAGATAGTGATGGCGAGCGTGCGCTCATGCTCGACGTGGAACAGATTGCGGATCAGCGCCAGGGTAGAGGGCATCAGCGTTGCACCGGCGATGCCCAGCAAGGCCCGGGTAGCAATCAACATGGCTGCCGAGCTGGCAAAGGCAGCGGCGATGGAGGCCAGGCCAAAGGCGCAGGCGCCAATCAGCAGCAGTCGCCGGCGACCAATGCGGTCGCCCAGCGTGCCCATAGTGATCAGAAAGCCCGCCACCATAAAGCCATAGATATCCAGTATCCACAGCAGCTCGGCGCTGGTGGGCTCAAGGTCGGCGCTTAGCCGCGGCGCCGCCAGGTGCAGTACCGTCATATCCAGCGCCAGCAGCAACGTCGGCAGCACCAGAACAGCCAGGCCCAACCATTCGCGGCGGCCAGCCCGAGGCGAGAGTGAAGCGGATGAGGGAGAACGGTCAGACATGAAGCCTCCTTGCAGGCAAGCTCTTATACGCCCCGCCCGACCACCTCGGCAAGGTACAGTTGTGACCACAGATATCGGTACAGCGACCAGCGCAAGCACCGTCAAGCCTCCCCCCGCAGCGCCCCTTCTGCTATCATCCCAGCCCTTTCACGTTCAACCGCAAAGTGTTCCAAACGCCCATGTCCGATATAGCCGCGACTCGTCAGATCCTTGTTACCAGCGCCCTGCCCTACGCCAATGGCTCGATTCACCTGGGGCATATGCTGGAGTACATCCAGACCGATATCTGGGTTCGCTTCCAACAGCTGCGCGGCCACCAGGCTGTGTATGTCTGTGCTGACGACGCCCACGGCTCCGCCATCATGCTGCGCGCAGAAAAAGAAGGCATTACCTCTGAGCAGCTGATCGACAATGTGCACGCCGAGCACGCGGCTGACTTCGCGGACTTTCTGGTCAACTTCGACAACTTCCACTCCACCCATTCGGAGGAGAATCGCGAGCTGTCGGAGCTGATCTACACCCGTCTGAAAGACGCAGGCCACATCAGCACCCGCTCGGTCACCCAGTACTTTGACCCGGAAAAGGGCATGTTCCTGGCTGATCGCTTTATCAAGGGCACCTGTCCCAAGTGTGCGGCAGAAGACCAGTACGGTGACAACTGCGAGAAATGCGGCGCCACCTACGAGCCCACCGAGCTGAAAGACCCGCGCTCAGCGATTTCAGGCGCCACGCCGGTACTGAAAGACTCCAAGCACTTTTTCTTCCGCTTGCAGGATTTTGCCGACATGCTCAAGCAGTGGACCCGCAGCGGTTCTCTGCAGGATGCGGTGGCCAACAAGATCGCCGAATGGCTCGATAGCGGCCTGCAGGAGTGGGACATCAGCCGTGATGCGCCCTACTTCGGCTTCGAGATTCCGGGCGAGCCCGGCAAGTACTTCTATGTGTGGCTGGACGCGCCTATCGGCTACATGGCCAGTTTCAAGAACCTGTGCGATCGTCGCCCCGAACTGAGTTTTGATGCCTACTGGAACGCCGATTCCAGCGCCGAGCTGTACCACTTCATCGGCAAAGACATCGTCAATTTCCACACCCTGTTCTGGCCGGCCATGCTGGAAGGCGCAGGCTTCCGCAAGCCGACCGCCGTCAACGTGCATGGCTACCTGACCGTTAACGGTCAGAAGATGTCCAAGTCACGCGGCACCTTCATCAAGGCCCGTACCTACCTGGATCATCTCAACCCGGAGTACCTGCGCTACTACTACGCCGCCAAGCTGGGCCGTGGCGTGGAAGACCTGGACCTGAACTTGGAAGACTTCGTACAGAAGGTCAACTCCGACCTGGTTGGTAAGGTGGTCAACATCGCCAGCCGCTGCGCGGGCTTTATTCACAAGGGCAACGGCGGCGTTATGGTAGAGGCCAACCCGGCGCCTGAGCTGAGCAGCGCCTTTGTTGCCGCCGCGCCGAGCATTGCCGATGCCTATGAAAAGCGCGACTTCTCCCGCGCCATGCGCGAGGTCATGGCGCTGGCCGACAAGGCTAATGCCTGGATCGCCGACAAGGCCCCGTGGGCGCTGAACAAGCAAGAAGGCAAGCAGGATGAAGTCCAGGCGATCTGTTCGCTGGGCATCAACCTGTTCCGCCAGTTGGTGATTTTCCTCAAGCCGGTGCTGCCCACCCTGGCGGCAGATGCCGAGGCCTTCCTCAACGTCGCGCCACTGCGCTGGGAAGACCACACCCAGCTGCTGAGCAATCACCAGCTCAACGCATTCAAGCCGCTGCTGGCGCGCATTGAGTCGACCAAGATCGACGCTATGATCGAGGCCTCCAAGGAAGACCTGGCCGCTGCCAACAGCAGTGCGCCCGTTGGCAACGGTGAGCTGGTCAAAGAGCCGCTGGCCGATGAGATCAACTTCGATGCCTTTGCCGCCGTAGACCTGCGCGTTGCGCTCATTGAAAAATGTGAATTTGTTGAAGGCGCCGACAAGCTGCTGCGCCTGAGCCTGGATATCGGCGATGCCAAGCGCAACGTCTTCTCCGGCATCAAGAGCGCCTACCCGGACCCGAGCAAGCTGGAAGGCCGACTGACCCTGTACGTTGCCAACCTGGCGCCGCGCAAGATGAAGTTTGGCGTATCCGAAGGCATGGTGCTGGCGGCCGGGCCCGGCGGCGAAGATATCTTCCTGCTCAGCCCGGACCAGGGCGCAAAACCCGGTCAGCGCGTAAAATAACCTGTAGTACGCAGTACAGAGGCGGGCCGCCGCCTTGATTAGCCTGGACCGGCGCAGCCACCGATAGAGTGGCGCGACCGGGCCACACATGGGGTTGGGTTAATGGCTGAATTTGCCCTTATTCTGGTCAGTACCATACTGGTCAACAATTTCGTATTGGTGCAGTTCCTCGGACTGTGCCCCTTCATGGGCGTGTCCGGCAAACTGGAGACGGCCATTGGCATGTCTGCCGCCACCACCTTTGTACTGACCCTGGCGTCGATTCTCAGTTATCTGACGTTTCAGTACATCCTGGTGCCGCTGGACCTGCAGTTTCTGCGCACCATTTCTTTCATTCTGGTCATCGCGGTTGTGGTGCAGTTCACCGAAATGGTGGTGCACAAGACCAGCCCGCTGCTCTACCGAGTCCTAGGTATCTTCCTGCCGTTGATCACCACCAACTGCGCGGTACTGGGCGTGGCATTGCTGAACACCAACCGCGCCGAGCAGACCTTCATGAAGTCCGCCACCTACGGCCTTGGCGCGGCAATCGGCTTCTCGCTGATCCTGATTCTGTTTGCCGGCCTGCGTGAGCGCATCGCCATTGCTGACGTACCCACGCCGTTCCGTGGCGCCGCCATCGGCATGATCACCGCAGGCCTGATGTCGCTGGCCTTTATGGGCTTCACCGGCCTGATAAGGTTGTAAGCATGTCGATGATCATTACTGCCGTACTCGTTCTGCTGGGGCTGGCGCTGATCTTCGGCGCCATACTCGGCTTTGCCGCTGTTCGCTTCAAGGTTGATGGCGACCCCATCGTCGACCAGATCAACGACCTGCTGCCGCAGACCCAGTGCGGTCAATGCGGCCACCCAGGCTGCCGCCCCTACGCCGAAGGCATCGCCAATGGCGAGCCGATCAACAAGTGTCCGCCCGGTGGCGAGAGCACCATTCAGGCACTGGCTGACCTGCTGGACGTTGAGGCGCTGCCGCTGGACGCCGAGCACGGCGAAGAAAAACCCCGCATGGTCGCCTACATTCGCGAGGCCGAATGCATCGGCTGCACCAAGTGCATTCAGGCCTGCCCGGTGGATGCCATCCTCGGCGCCGCCAAGCAGATGCATACCGTCATCACCGATGAGTGCACCGGCTGTGACCTCTGCGTAGAGCCGTGCCCGGTCGACTGCATCGACATGCTGCCGCTGCCCACTACGCCGCAAAGTTGGAAGTGGGACTTCCCACTGCCCAACGCCGCCCTGATTGCCACTGACGCCAGCCGGGGAGCCGCCTGATGACCGCCGCTTCCCCTATCCGTATCTGGGACATTCCCGGTGGTATTCACCCAGCCGAGAACAAGGCCCAATCCCTTGGCCATGGCATTGAAACCCCGCCGCTGCCCGCGCAGTTAGTCGTGCCGCTGCAGCAGCACCTGGGGGGGCGTGCCGAACCCTGCGTCGCGGTTGGCGACCAGGTGCTTAAAGGGCAGATGATCGCCGAGGCCAGCAGCCTGGTCAGTTGCCCTGTGCACGCACCGACGTCCGGCACAGTCACCGCCATCGGGCCCGCGCCCTACCCGCACGCCTCCGGCCTTGAAGAATGGGCCGTTCATATTGAGGCTGACGGCGAAGACCGCTGGTGTCCGCTGCAACCGGTTGCCGACTTCCGCAGCCTGCAGCCAGCCACCCTGCTGGAGCTAATCCGCCAGGCTGGCGTCAGCGGCCTGGGTGGCGCCGGCTTTCCAACCGCTATCAAGCTGAACGCCCGGCCCGAGCAGAAAATCCGCACGCTGATCATCAACGGCACCGAATGCGAGCCTTACATCACCGCCGATGATAGCGCCATGCGCTACCGCGCAGAGCAGATCATCAGCGGCATCGAGATTCTGGTGCACGTGCTGCAGCCCGAGCAGGTGCTGATCGGCATCGAGGACAACAAGCCTGAAGCCGCGCAGGCCATGCGCGCAGCAGTTGGCGAGCGCGCCATGCAGGTGGTGGTATTCCCAACCAAATACCCCTCTGGCGGCGAAAAACAGCTGATCCAGATTCTGACTGGCAAGGAGGTACCGAGCGGCGGCTTACCTGCCGACCTTGGCATGGTGTGCCAAAACATCGGCACGTTGCTGGCGATCCACGACGCGGTGCTGCTCGGTCAGCCGCTGATCAAACGTATCACCACGCTAACCGGCGAGGCCCTGAGCCACCCAACCAATGTTGAAGCATTGATCGGCACGCCGATTCGTGAGCTGCTGGCCTTTGCCGGTCTGCAGCCCGACAAGCTGTATCGTCTGGTCATGGGTGGGCCAATGATGGGCTTCACCCTGCAAAGCCTGGATGCGCCCATCGTCAAGACCACCAACTGCCTGCTCGCCGGCACCCGTGATGAACTGCCGCCGCCACCGCCGGCACAGCCGTGCATCCGTTGTGGCCTTTGTGCGGAGGCCTGCCCAGCCAGCCTGCTGCCACAGCAGTTGCACTTCTTTGCGCTGGGCAAGGACTACGATCAGCTCAAGCGTCAGCACCTGTTCGACTGCATCGAATGCGGCGCCTGCTCCTACGTCTGCCCCAGCAGCATTCCGCTGGTGCAGTACTACCGCGCCGCCAAGTCCGAGATACGCGCGCTGGATCTGCAGCAACACAAGGCCGACCACTCCCGTCAACGCTTCGAGCACCGCCAGGAGCGCCTGCAGCGTGAAGCCGAGCAGAAAGAACGCGACCGCATAGCCCGCGCCGAAAAGGCTGCACGCATCAAGGCCGCCAAAGAGGCAGAGGCCGCCAAGCAAGCCGAATCCGGTGACAGCACGCCAGCGAGCGCTGCACCGGCGCCAAAAGCGGGCGCCCTGTCGCCGGAGCAAAAGCAACTGAAGATCGCTGCCGCCACCGCACAAATGGCGCTGAAGAAAGCTCAAAAGCAACTGACCGCCAACCCGGACAACGCCGAGCTGCAGGCGCAGATCCCGCAGCTCGAACAAGCTGCCCGCGAAGCGCAAGAGGCCTTCGACAAAGCGCAGGGCGAGGCCAGCACCCAACCCGCTGCACCCGCGCCCCAGGCCGGCGGCGACGATGAGGTCAAGAAGCTGAAGATCGAGGCCGCCATGCTGCGTGCCGCCTTGAAGAAGGCAGAGCGCAACGCCGGCGACAGCCCAAGCGAAGAACAGCAGGCCGAGATCACCAAGTTGCGTGAGCAGGTCGAGGCGGCTGACGCCCGCATCCCGGCCAGTACCGCGCCCAAGAAGCCAGTGGACGAGAAGCTCAAACAGGCCAAGCTGGATCTGGCCATGGCACGCGCTGCGCTGAAAAAAACCGAACGCGCTCTGGGTGAGAACCCGGACGATGCTGACCTGCAGGCTCAGCTGGCAAGCCAGCAACAGGCTTATCAGAGCGCTGAAACGGCCCTGCATGAGGCAGAAAACAGCAGCCCAATTCCGCCCCCGCAGCGCCAACGGGTGGACAAGAAGCCGGTTGATGAGCAACTGCGCACCCTGAAGACCACCATGGCCACCTGCAAGGCTGATTTCAAACGGGCCGAACGGGAGCTGAAAGAAGCCAGCGAGGCCGGCGCGGATACCACCACCGCCCAACAGAACCTCGACACTGCCCGCGCCGCGCTCGACGTTGCCGCCAAGGCCTTCGCCGACTACATGGCCAGCAAGGAGACCAACTGATGGCGCTGGTTCGCATGACCTCACCCCACGCCAAGGGCAACAACCACACCCAGACCATCATGCTCTGGGTGCTGGGCGCCACCCTGCCCGGCGTGCTGACCCTGACCTGGTTCTTCGGCTTTGGCACCCTGATCAACATTCTCTACGCCAGCGCCATCGCCATCGCCGTTGAAGCGCTGATCCTGTGGGTTCGCAAACGCCCTATCGGTTTCTTCCTGCGTGATGGCAGCGCACTGGTCACCGCCTGGCTGCTGGCCCTGGCGCTGCCGCCCTACGCGCCCTGGTGGCTGACCCTGGTTGCGGTCGGTTTTGCGATTGTGTTCGGCAAGCAGCTGTATGGCGGTCTGGGCCAGAACCCGTTCAACCCGGCGATGCTGGGCTACGTGGTGGTACTGATTTCCTTCCCGGTGGAAATGACCAGCTGGCCAGCCTGGCGCGGCATTGAAACCGTCGTGCCGGATGTGCAGGCCACACTCGGCCTGGTCGATGGTTTGAGTCGTATTTTCCTGCCTGGCGCCGCGGTAGACGGCTGGACCCAGGCGACCCCGCTGGATGTGGTCAAGACCAACAGCAGCCTGACCATGGCTGAACTGCACGCCAGCAGCCCGGTATTCGGCCAGTTTGCCGGCTACGGCTGGGAGTGGGTCAGCCTGGCCTACCTGCTGGGCGGTGCCGCGCTCCTGTACAAGCGCATCTACAGCTGGCACGCCCCCGTCGGCATGCTTGGCGCTCTGGCGCTGATGAGCCTGCTGTTCTGGAATGGCAGCGGCTCGGACTCCAACGGCTCGCCGCTGTTTCATCTGTTCAGCGGCGCCACCATGCTGGGCGCGTTCTTTATCGTCACCGACCCGGTATCCGGCGCCACCAGCAAGCTGGGCCGGCTGATCTTTGGCGCTGGCGTCGGCATTCTGGTCTATGTGATCCGCGCCTGGGGCGGTTACCCTGACGCGGTGGCCTTTGCCGTGCTGCTGATGAACCTCGCCGCCCCTACCATCGACTACTACAGCACACCGCGCACCTATGGCCACAGCAAAGCCAAGCGCGGTATGGGCAAGACGGACTGAGCCATGGATACGCCAACTACAACCAGTCGCTCAATCCTGCGCAACAGCGTCATTCTCGGTCTGTTTGCCGTTGCTACTGTGGGCATGATCGCCATTACCCAACAAGGCACCGCCGAGCGCATCAGCGAGGCCCAACGTCGGGTTCAGCTCAGCGCGCTGAACGAGATTGTGCCGCACGACCAACACGACAATGACCTGCTGACAGACACCTTCACCGTGCAGGATCGCCAGTACCTCAACCTCACCGGCCCGAGCGACGCCTACCGTGCGCGCCAGGGCGAACGTGTCAGCGCGGTGATCCTGCCTGTGGTGGCGCCAGACGGCTACAGCGGCCGCATCGACCTGCTGGTGGGTATCCGCGCCGACGGCACCATTGCAGGGGTGCGTAGCGTCAGTCACCGGGAAACGCCTGGTCTGGGTGACAAGATTGAAACGGCCAAAAGCCAGTGGATATTGTCGTTCAACGGCAAAAGCCTGAGCATGCCAATTCCTGAACAATGGGCGGTAAAGAAAGACGGCGGTCAGTTTGACCAGTTCACCGGCGCCACCATTACGCCTAGAGCCGTGGTCAAGGCGGTCTATCAGGCCCTCACCTATTTCGATGCGCACCGCGACGCCTTGCTGCAGCAAGACGAGGACTAATGCATGGCCAATAAAACACTCACCGAGATCACTGCTGACGGTCTGTGGCACAACAACCCAGGTCTGGTGCAGCTGCTCGGCCTTTGCCCACTCTTGGGCGTCAGCAGCTCGGTGGTTAACGCCCTGGGCCTAGGGCTGGCCACCATTTTGGTACTGACCGGCTCCAACCTCGCGGTGTCGCTAATCCGCAGCGCCGTGACCGACGCGGTACGCCTGCCCGCTTTTGTGATGATCATCGCCGCGCTGACCACCTGTATCGAACTGCTGATGCAGGCCTTCACCTACGAGCTGTATCAGATCCTCGGCATTTTCATTCCGCTGATCGTCACCAACTGCGCCATTCTTGGCCGGGCCGATGCCTTTGCGTCGAAAAATCCGCTCCTGCCGTCACTGGTCGACGGTTTCATGATGGGCCTTGGTTTCACCCTGGTGCTGATCGTTCTCGGCGGTCTGCGCGAGCTGGTCGGGCACGGCACCCTGTTTGCCGGTATGGACCTGCTGCTGGGCCCTGTCGCGGCCGACTGGACGCTGGTGGTGTTCCCCAACTACAAGGATGTGCTGTTTGTCATTCTGCCGCCCGGCGCCTTTGTTTTCATGGGTCTGTTGATTGCCCTGAAGAACCTCATTGACGCCAAGGTCAAGGAGCGCGCCGCCGCCCGCGAGGTCAAACCTGCAGCCGCTGGCAGCAAGCGCGTCCGCGTTACCGGTACCATTAACTGAGCCGGGCCGATGAACAAGGAAAAACGCTACGAGATCTTCCGCCGCCTGCGTGAAGACAACCCGCACCCGACCACCGAGCTGAATTTCAGCACGCCCTTTGAGCTATTGGTGGCCGTCACCCTGTCAGCGCAGGCAACCGATGTGGGCGTCAACAAGGCGACCGATAAACTGTTTCCGGTGGCCAACACCCCGGAGGCGATTTACGCCCTTGGCGTGGACGGCCTGAGCGAATACATCAAGACTATCGGGCTGTTCAACAGCAAGGCGCGCAACGTGATTGCCGCCTGCAAGATCCTTATCGAGCAACACAACAGCCAGGTACCGGATAACCGCGAAGCGCTCGAAGCCCTGCCCGGCGTCGGCCGGAAAACCGCCAACGTGGTGCTTAATACGGCGTTCGGCCAGCCAACCATGGCTGTGGATACCCACATCTTCCGTGTCAGCAATCGCACCGGCATCGCCCCTGGCAAAAACGTGCTGGAAGTCGAAAAGACACTGCTCAAGCACGTGCCCAAGGAGTTTCTGGTCGACGCGCATCACTGGCTGATTCTGCACGGGCGTTACGTGTGCAAGGCGCGCACACCACAATGCGGCAGCTGCCGCATTGAGGATCTGTGTGATTACAAGAGCAAGACCTCCGACTGATTGCGCTGCGCCCGCTTAGCAGAAAGCAACCTGCGCTTTTTCGCCGTTTTCAATAAAAAAATTCTATTTCCGCAAATCCGACTTCGCGTTTATAAGGTGCGCAAATGGCATCTTCACTGTGGAGTTGAGTCATGGCCAAAGCAAAATCCGATATCGAGCTGGACGACGATGAAGACTTCGTCGAAGAAGACGATACCCCAGACACCGATAGCGCCCCCAATACACGCAACAGCCTGACCAAGCGTCGGCTGATTGATAACTACCTCGAAGAACGCCGCCTGCAAAAGCAGCTGTCCGACTTCGACTTCGACTGATTTCTGCCGCCTATTGCATCGTCCCGCACGCGGGGCGATGCACGATTACCTTTGGCTATCGCGGCTATACAACAAATCCGCTTCCCCGTCGTGCTGGCGACCTCTAACCTGACAACATTCAACAATGATTCTCATTTAATGTTTGTCGGGGCCAGCCATGATCAAAACCATCACCTTCGCCTGCATGCACTTTTCTATCGCCTTCGGCGTGGTTTACCTGATGACCGGGAGCATCCTCGTGGGAGGCGCCGTGGCACTGGTTGAGCCAGCCATCAACACTGTCGCGTTCTACTTCCACGAGAAACTCTGGACCCGCCTGCAGCAGCGCCGACAGCCTGCGTCCAGCGCGCTCGCGGCCTGACCGATAGCAACGTGGTTCACCGCGCGCCGGCGAGCGCCGTCCCAGCATTCCAAGCCCCGCGAGCCCCGAGCCCGCGGGAACTTTTGGTGCCTAAAGCGGGTATTTGTAGGGACTTGCACATTTACGCCATCAGGAAGGTGACGCTTGCCAACCTATCGAAAGACGCTCGGAATCTGCGCCGGATTGCTAACCGCCTTTACGCTCACAGCTAACGCTCAAGAGCCCTACTCTTACCCGGTAACCAACCCCTTCATGGCCACTGTTGCCGGCACTCCGGAAAAGCTGCGAGCGCCTGTTCCCAGCGATGTGGACGTGCAACAGACGGACCTGAAAGTGCGCGTGCTCCCCGAACGCAAGCTGCCGCCAGCACTGTCCGAATACCGTGACCTGCACTATCGCGTGGCATGGCATGATGAACCGGCTCCGCTGATCTTCCTGGTGGCTGGTACTGGCTCCGGCTACGACAGCACCCGCATGGACTACCTCAAGCGTCTGTTCTGGCAGGCCGGCATGCATGTGATCGTGCTGTCTTCGCCCTCCAATCACGACTTTATCGCCGCCGCGTCGCGCAGTGGCCTGCCTGGCATGGGCGCCGATGACGCACGCGACCTGCACACCGCGATGAGCATGGCGGTCGAAAAAGCGCAGCAAAAGCTGGGCTTCGAGGTTACCTCCTACCGCCTGGCCGGCTTTAGCCTGGGTGCCTTGCACGCCGCCTTTGTCGCTGAGCTGGACAGCCATCTTGGCCAGTTCGACTTTGAACGTATCCTGCTACTCAACCCACCCGTTGACCTGTACGCCTCGGTTGGCCGGCTTGATGCCCTCTCCTACACTAAAATCGAAGGCGTGGACGACAACGACAGTTTCTACGAGCACATCTTCCAGAAGCTGTCTCGGCACTTTGCCAGCCGCGGCAACAGCGACATCCAGGAAAGCCTGTTTGCAGAAATTCAGAGCTCGCCCGAGGCGCTGACAGATGCCGAGCTGGCCATGCTGATTGGCGCGGTGTTTCGCTTCTCTGCCGCCGACCTGAGCTTTATGAGCGACCTGGTCAACCACGGTGGGCGCTATGTACCAGCTGATCAGCAGCTCAAGGTCAGCACGTCTCTCACGCCGTATCTGCGCCGCGCACTGTTCTGCGACTTCACCTGCTACATCAACGATCAGCTACTACCGGCGTGGCAGCTGGAGAACGCCGACAAGACCATCGAAGACATGGCCTGGGAAACCAGTCTGCGCAGCCTGCAAGACTATCTGCACGACAACCGCAATATTGCGGCGGTCAGCAATGCCGATGACCTGATTCTGGCAGAAGATGACTATCGCTTCCTTGCCACCACCCTTGGCGAGCGAGCCTTTCTCTACCCCAGCGGGGGGCACGGCGGCAATCTGGACTACGCGCCAGTGGCGGAGCGCTACCTGGCCTTCCTGCAGGGAGGTGCCCAATGAAAACATTCATGCCACTTGCCCTGCTGGCCGCAACCCTGACCGTCGGTGGCCAAGCTCAAGCTCAAGACGCCACAGCTGAGGTGCCGGCCTACCAAGACCCATTGCTGAAACTGGACATCGACGAGCGCGAGAACCGCTACCAGTTCGAGCGCTCCAGCCTGCGCGCACTGAACGTGCACGACCCGCTGGAGGGTATCAATCGTCGTATTTATCGTTTCAACGCGCGCTTTGACCGCTATGTTTACCTGCCGGTAGTACGTACTTACGTCTGGGCTACCCCTGAGCCGGTGCGCACCGGCGTATCCAATGTCTTCGATAACCTGCGCGACATCCCCAACCTGGGCAATAGTCTGCTGCAGGGCAAGTTCCACCTCAGCGCGCAAACCACAGCACGTCTGCTGTTCAACAGCATTTTCGGGCTGGCCGGCATCTTTGATGTCGCCGAAGGCATGGGCCTGCCGCAACAGGACGAGGACTTCGGACAAACCCTTGGCGTTTGGGGCGTGCCACCCGGCCCCTACGTCGTCATTCCGTTCCTCGGCCCATCCAGCCTGCGCGATGGCACTGGCCGTGCGGTTGACTGGGTATTTGAGGATTACGTCAACTTCATGGAAAACCGCGATTTCATGAACAACTACCAGGCCACCTGGGGGCTATGGGCCATTGATCTGCGCTATGGCATACCCTTCCGTTACGGCGCGCTGGACAGCCCGTTCGAGTACGACCAGGTACGGTACCTGCATACCAAGCTGAGGGAGTTTGAGATTTCGCGTTAACGCTAACCAACGCGAAAGATAATGTGATCTTCCCAGTCGTCATCGGCCACGCTGCCCTCGGGCATCATCTGGCCAGACAGCGATATGCCGGCCTTGTGCACGGCCTGCTCGTCGCCGCATACCAGCGGATGCCATGGCGGCAGGTCTTTGCCCTCGGCTACCAGGCGATAACCACAGGTCGGTGGCAGCCAGGCAAAGTCGCGCGCCTTGCCCGGGGTCAGCTGAATGCAATCGGGCACAAAGCGCTGGCGGTTCGGATAATCGCTGCAGCGGCAGGAGTGCAGATCCAGCAATTTGCAGGCAACGCGGGTGTAATAGATCGCCTGCGCGTCGTCTTCGTCTTCCAGCTTCTGCAGGCAGCACAAGCCGCAGCCATCGCACAGCGACTCCCACTCGTCCAGCTCCAGCTCTGTCAACGTCTTGCGTTTCCAGAACGGCTCTACGCGCATCGCCACTGATTAACCCCCTTCGCGCAAGTCATCGCCCAACCAGTCCATCACCTGGGCCAGGTCAAACGGAAAATCCAGCTCGGCGCCGCTGTCCGTGCGTTGAAGCACCGGAATACGCATCTGATAACGCTGCATCAGCTCGTCACTGTCGCTGATATCGACCTCGCTCACCCGCAAACCGTCGGCAATCAGCGGCTGCAGCACGTGCATGGCGTTCTCACACAGATGGCAGGCGAGCGTGCCATAGAGAATGACAGGAGGGATTTGCTTCATGGAGGGTCACGGCGAGTCGGGAAACAGGCCGCTATTGTAGCGCCATTTGGAACTGGCTACCGACACTTACCCTCTAACCGGCCACAGCCCGAAAGGAAATAGCAGTCTCCCTTCGGGCCATGGCGCGGACTAACTCAGTTGGCGGGCGTGTAGAACTGCGTGGAGTACTCATCCTGCGCCGGCTTGCGTACCGTGCCGACTTCCAGCATGTAATCGACAAAAGACTGCGCATAATCGAGGAAGGTATCCTCGGCGCGGCCGTCTTGACTGACTGTGCCAAAGGTCACATAGCCATCCTGCCCCAACGCGGTAAAGCTGTTGCTCACGACTGTGAGCACCGTGGCATCGGTCAAAGGCTGCCAGGCACCCTCATTGCGCACGCGATACTCGATATCGTACAACCGCTGACCTGCCGGACGATTCATATCCACATACCAGCGCAGGCCAGCAGCGTAGGGATAAGCACCGCTGGAATTGCTGTGCGCGTAATCAACAGCCTCATTCAGTACCTGGCGAATTTCCGCCCCGGTTATTTCGAGGTTGGTCAGCGTGTTGGAAAACGGCAGCAGCGTGTAGGCATCGCCAATGGTGATATCACCAGCAGGGATATCAATGCGTACGCCACCCGCGTTCTGGATAGAAACATCGGCGTTTTTGCTCAGAAACAGGAAGGCATTGGCCACCACATTGGGAATATCGCCGCCACGGTTGGGGTCTTCGCCCGTGCAGGTGGTATCGCCGTAGGGCACACCCGGAATCCGCGCCAGGCACAGGTCTTCAGTGGCCATACCAACGACGTTATTGCGGAAGGTGTCGAGCTGCTGCGTGTAGCTGCTGAGCACAGCCTGGGCTGCGGCATCTGGCGCGGTCAGACTGAGCTGGGGATCGGCATCAATAGCCGCCAGCACCTCAGCCTCGGCATCACCAGTGAGAGCAACGTCGTTACGGGTTGGCTGATCCAACAACAGGTGCGGTACCCCTTCGCAGGAGACCACATTGCCTTCGCTGTCCCACTGTACATTCAGCTCGCCAACTACCTTGGCGTATTCCCAGGCTTGGGCCACACAGGCCGTGTTGCCATCGGCATTGGTGACCTTGGTTGGATACTCGCCACCCGCATTCATACCGTAGGCAGCAAAATCGCCCAGCAGGGTGTGAGAGTCGCCACCGATAATGACATCCACACCCGACAGGTTACGCGCCAGGTCCAGGTCGTTCTCATACTGATAATGCGTCAGCAAGATGATCTTGTTGACGCCCTGCTCGGCCAGCTCGTTGATCATCGCCTGGGCGGTTTCCTGCTCATCCAGAAACTCGGTAGTTGCCAGCGGGCTGGAGCTACCTTGAGTCTTGCCGCTGATATCGATACCAATAACCCCGACCTG
>DBHE01000123.1 GCA_002296055.1 Pseudomonadaceae bacterium UBA836 | reverse complement strand
TGATCGATCTGGGCCGTGGTCAGAACCGCTTGGGCGGTTCTGCACTGGCGCAGGTCTACAACAAGATCGGCCAGCAGGTGCCGGATCTGGACGACGCTGAAGACCTCAAAGCCTTCTTCGCCGTGATCCAGGGCCTGAACCAGGACGAGCTGCTGCTCGCCTACCACGACCGCTCCGATGGCGGCCTGTTCACCACGCTGACCGAGATGGCCTTTGCCGCCCGCTGCGGCCTGAACATTAACCTCGACGTACTGGCGCAAGACGCCAGCACACTGGCCGAGGTGCTGTTCAACGAAGAACTGGGCGCGGTTATTCAGGTTGCCCAGAGCGACACCGAAGAAGTGCTGGCACAGCTGTCTGCCGCTGGCCTGGGTGATTGCAGCGCGGTGATCGGTCAGCCCGCCAGCGAGCAGGCGATTCGCTTCGAGTTCAACGGCAAGCCGGTGCTGGAAAGCACCCGCGCCATCTGGCAGCAAGCCTGGAGCGAAACCAGCTGGCAGATTCAGCGCCTGCGCGACAACGCCGAGTGTGCGGATCAGGAGTTTGAAGGCATTGCCGACGACGCCAACCCGGGCCTGCACGCACTGCTCAGCTTTGATATCAATGAAGACGTTGCCGCACCGGCCATCAGCAAGGGCTCGCGCCCACGCGTTGCCATTCTGCGTGAGCAGGGCGTCAATGGTCAGGTGGAAATGGCAGCCGCCTTCAACCGCGCCGGCTTCAGCGCGGTCGACGTACACATGAGTGACATTCTCAGCGGCCGCGTTGAGCTGGAAGACTTCCGTGGTCTGGTCGCCTGCGGCGGCTTCTCCTACGGTGACGTACTGGGCGCAGGTGAAGGTTGGGCCAAATCGATCCTGTTCAACCAGGTTGCCCGTGAAGCCTTTACAGCCTTCTTTGCTCGCCCCGACACCTTCGCCCTGGGCGTGTGCAACGGCTGCCAGATGCTCTCCAACCTGCGTGAGCTGATTCCGGGCAGTGACCACTGGCCGCACTTTGTACGCAACCGCTCCGAGCAGTTCGAAGCGCGTGTTGCCATGGTAGAAGTGCAGCCATCGCCGTCGATCTTCCTCAGTGGCATGGTCGGCAGCCGTTTGCCGATTGCCATCGCCCACGGTGAAGGTCACGCCGAGTTTGCCAGCAGCGCCGCGGTTGACGCTTGTGAGGCCGCCAACGCCGTTGCGCTGCGCTACGTCGACAACCGTGGCCGCATGACCGAACGCTACCCGGCCAACCCCAACGGCTCGCCGCGTGGCATCACCGGCCTGACCACCCGCGACGGTCGCGTCACCATCATGATGCCGCACCCCGAGCGCGTGTTCCGCGCCGTACAGAACTCCTGGCACCCGGATGACTGGAGCGAAGACGGCGGTTGGATGCGCATGTTCCGCAACGCCCGCGCCTGGATCGGTTAATCGCCAGCGCAGCAACCAACAACCCCGGCCACGCGCCGGGGTTGTTGTTTATGCGAAGCTGTTTTGCCGCTGTGAGTGCGGCCAGCTAAAACTACTCCCTACCGCAGGGGCCCTGCATGTTGCGCCCGCGCGCCGTCTAACGGCCACGCAGCGCTCCGGGGGATAGACAGGCCATTGCGCGCTGCACTAATCTGCCAAGCGTGGCGTTAAGGAAGTACACAAGGACAGTCGGGCCTCGCAAGACTCAGCCCAACGGACTTTGCACCCCGGCAAAGGCATTACCAAGGACATGGGTATAAATCTGCGTAGTACGCACATCAGCATGCCCCAGCAGCGTCTGCACCGTGCGAATATCACTACCGCGGCGCAGCAGTTCCGTGGCAAAGGTGTGTCTAAAAGTGTGACAGCCAGCTGGTTTGCCAATCGCTGTGGCCCGCACAGCCCGTCTCACTGCCTTCTGCACCGTACTGATATGCAAGTGGTGCCGCACAATGTTGCCTTCCTCGTCGGCACACAAACCCTGAGAGGGAAACAACCACTGCCACTCCAGCGAACGCGCAGCGTTAGGGTATTTACGACTCAGTGCGCAGGGCAGGCTGGCATCACACTGGTAGAGCGCATCCTTCTCGGCCCAGGCTCGTTGTATTCGTGCTCTGCGCTCGCGCAAAGGTTCAAGCAGCGGTGTTGGCAGCAGCGTGGTGCGATCCTTATCTCCCTTACCGCTGCGAACCGTAATGATCTGGCGGTCGAAGTCTATGTCTTTGATACGCAGCCGACAGGCTTCAACGACACGCAGCCCGGAGCCATAAATCAGCGAAGCAATCAGTTTGTGAGGCTCAGGCAGCAATCCAATGATCTGGGTTGCTTCGCTGTGCGTCAGCACCGTCGGGATGCGTGCAGGGCGTTTGGCCCGGACGGTGTCGCCGATATCGCCCAGCGGGCGATCCAACACCTTGCCATACAGAAACACCAGAGCATTGAGCGCCTGATTCTGCGTGGCAGCGGCCACGTGCCGACTGACGGCCAGCCAGGTAAGAAACTCGTTAACTTCCGCTGGTCCCATCTCCAGAGGGTGACGCATCCGGTGGTAGCGCAGGAAATAGCGTATCCAATACCAATACGCCTTCTCGGTACGAATGCTGTAGTGATTCACCCTGATGACGTTACGAAACTGCTCGCGCAGGCGTGGCTTGGTTGGTGTGGTATCCATATCGCATCCGTGCTGTATGTTTGTCCAGCATTATTGGGTGCGCAAAAAGAGGAAGTCAAGATATTACAAGTTGTGCGCTGCGGAATCGCTATAAGGTCTTGATTTAAATATAAATAATTTGTTTTAGATAAACGAGGTGTCGTGTTGTTATGAAGAAGTCACTGATATGCAATGATGACGCCGTCGGTCCACTCAACTGTTATGTTTAATCAAATGGACTACGGACACTGGAAGGAATCGATTGTAAAAAGTATATCACTAGGGTTTCTCGTTCTAGTGCTCTACGGTTTAGGTATGCAGGTCTTTCAAGGTGAGTTTTACCAAGCCCATGAAAATGTTCTTCTGCTATTTATCTCTATCGTTGTTTACTTTGGTCTTTCTGTATCGGGGTGGGTATTAGTGGGTATCCCTACACATTTCGCTATATGCCGCTGGCTTTCTCCGCGGTATCAATACTATGCGCTAATGTGTTTGGTTGTATCTCTTGTACTAGTAATATTTCGTGGCTTTGCTAATTCGGCTATTTTTATCGTGGCTACATTTTTACAAGCAGGTCTGTTTAGGTACTATGTCTTTAGCAAATAAACATAACAATCCGCTCAAATACGTTCCGGCCACAAAAAGCGTGGCCTCCACCGGACTCGCTAACGCTCGCCGTTTAGCGGGGCGTTAAGGTAAAAAAATGGGTTTGATAATCGTACCAGTCATGGTTTTTTGGTTGGCAGCACTTTTCTTTACGTGCCGTGCGGGCTTTTATTGGATGGTGGATAAATCGCTATTTCCTGATGGCGTATTGCTGGTGCTGGCAGCCGTCACAACGGCGCTGCTCTACGTGTTCTTCGGTTTGCTCAAGTTCAGGACGCGTAGCAAGGTATGGGCGTTCGAGATCCCTTGTTTTTTCCTGTTAAACAAGTACGCCTTTGCCGTGTTTTCCTGTGCTGCTGCTGCTCATTATTTTGGTGGCGCGTTCTTTACAGGCGACCTAGCCAGGGCGCTTATTTTTATTGCTGCCTTCGCGGTTGCGTTTGGCGGCGTGCTTGGTTGCTTCAGCTCGGGCGCATTCATAAAAAGGTACAACATCACCGAGACCTATTAGGTCGTTTGCCTGGTTTGAGATAGGCGTTCTTTCGCGAGACTGACCAGTGCGTGGATCGGTTTTACCGGTGCAGCCGGGCGGCGTTCTTGGCAGTGAACCAGCGGTGGCTGGGTTGGCAGGGTTTATGCTCCGTGCGTAAAGCACATTTTCCAAGAATGTTGGTTTGATCATGACGCCAGACCGAAAAGTACTGTTGAAGCGGGCAAGGGTGCGCTTTTGGGTGCCTTATTTGATGTTGCCTCTGGGCTTTTTAGTGGCAATAGGTTTGGGGGCGTTGGGCGGGCTGTTGCTGCTACCGCTTTTCATTGCCGTGAACATAGTTTCCTCTACTAGTGTGTCCCATGTGCGTTGCGATAACTGCGGCAAGCCTTACGGCGTGGGCTTGAGTGCTTTTGCTTCGGTGGAAGTGCCTGAGCGCTGCGTTTGCTGTGGCGCAAAGGCGCGGTAGGCTTGGCAAGCCGATGCCTGAGTAAGCAGCGCTTGCGCCACATGGATATCCGGGATGTTTACTCCTTCATTGAGCAAAACCAGGGCGTCAAGTTAAGCCGGCTGAAGCCTGCCTCTGACCTGTGTTTTGATCTGGGTATTGATGGCGATGACTTTTCTGAACTAATGACGGCTTTTTCTGAGCGATATAGCGTCAACCTTGACTCGTATCGCTGGTGTTTTCATCACGGCGAGGAAGGCTGGAATATTGGTGCCCTGTTTTTTCCTGCTCCCTATCAGCAGGTGAGGCATATCCCGGTAACTCCGCAGGTTCTTCTGGACGCCGCCGAGGCCCGATGCTGGCTGCTGGTGTATCCGGAGCACAGCATTTCCAGTCGAGCCGCCGAGTCGGCGGTCAATTGTGGAGTCTTGCTCGGTCTTTTGGGATTGGTTGCCGTCTGTGCGCTGTTTTCCCTGGGGTGATTCCTGTTTCGGACGTGGATAGGCGGTTGTTGCGCCGAATAGCTTGGTGGTGGCTTTGGGTGAATTAACGGAGCGAATACTAAGAGTAAATCATGCCGGTGAGCACGGTGCTGTGCAGATATACCGTGCTCAGGCGCTGGTCTGCTCTTTGTTGTTCGAGGATGTTGTTCCCAGGCTGCACGAGATGCTTGAGCATGAGCGGCGTCACCTTGACGATTTTGCCGCGGTGATGCAAACCAGAGGTGTTCGCCCGTGCCGAGCGCTCGGTCTCTGGGCGCTTGGTGGGTTTGTGTTGGGCGCTGTGACGGCATTGCTGGGGCGCAATGCGATTTGGGCGTGTACCGAGGCAATCGAGTCCTCGGTGCTGTGCCACCTGAACTGGCAGCTGGACTATCTGTCTGTCCACGACACTGAGTTGCGTGCTGTGGTACTGGGGATTATTGCGGATGAGGAAGACCATAGAGACTACGGTCTATCTCAATGTCGGCCTGGACTGCGTGCGTCAACGGTAGCGCTGGTTGCACGTGCTTCAACCAAACTGGCCATCTGGTTGTCGGAGAGGATGTAGATGGCGAGGCATGGGCTTCAGGTTCACCGCTGTCGGCGGGTTTTTGCGGTGGGCGCCGGAGAGTATTGATGTAGCTAATTCATGATGCGCGTTCGCTTATTGCTGTGGCTGCCGTTTCTTATCGGGCTATTGCTGATAGCGGTAGCGCTGGTTGACCTAGCTCAGTTTCAGCGCGGTGCAATTGAGGCCCGTGTAATGCTCTCGCGGGAGGGGCCACTGTTGTTGGCCGGCTTGCTGTTTGCTTTGGGTAATGTCGCCTGCAGTGTGCGCTGGGCCTGGAGAAAACAATGGGTTCTGGTCGCGCAGGCTGTTGCCAGTTCGCTGTTGTTTTTAGTGTGTATGTTTATTGGTGGTGCAATGGGTACAGCGTACTTTAATGCAACCTGATTGTTACGCTGGTTTGACGCTACCTGGCTGTAGCTATCAAAGTAGGTAGCCTGACTGCTCCCCCTCCATGGACTGGATTTGATGAAAAGGTTTATCTCCGGCGCCGCATTGGTGCTATCTGGAGCGGTGCTGCTGGTGATCGCACTCAATCTCTATTTGCCCGTTAAGCTGCGCTTTGCTGCCCCGGCGCTGAACTATTGGGCGGTATGGGCGCTGGCGGTTTCGCTGCCCTTTGCGGTTGCCACGCTTTTGGCTGCTTTGCTGCCGGCGAAGCGCTGGATTGGTTCTGGCGTTGCCTGGTTCCTGTGCGCCGCTCCCTGCTCAATTTTCTCGTTGTTTGCCTACTACGAAGCGGCTAGTGTCCAGGCGCAGGGAGAGGACGGCTCCTTTATGCTGCTGGACTCGGTGGTAGTGGATAGCGTGGATTACCGACTCTATCTGAGTAATTGTGGTGCCACCTGCAGTTGGGGCCTGGTTGTCAGGGCAGAGCGTGATGGCCCTTTGGGAACGAAGGTGGTGCGGTCGATCTGGTCTGCATACAAGACGCTGAATGAAGCGCACCTGATACAAGCGGCGCCGGGCGCCCTGCGGGTTGTGGAGAAGGATGGAACAGCACACGATCTTCGCTACTGATATAAGACGGTGTTGAGGCGAAACGGAGGAGGCCATGCAATCGACCGATGACTTTGAAGACTGCATACGTTGCGGAGTGAAAATCCATCGCGGTATTGAGGTGTCTATCCAAACCGTTATGGCCCTGAGCAAGGTCGTACCTGAGGCTTACGCGCAAAAGATTTCCGATCTTGAAGGGCTTGGGCTTGCAGTGGCGCAAGAGTACGTGGACCACAGGATGGGCAACCACTGCACTAGAGTGGCACCGCCTTGTCCAAGTTGTCATTGCCCGTTGCGGTCTTGGCATGCGAGTGGTTGTCTTGAGTGTGGTTGGCGCAGGCCAGCGGGCAGAGCGCTGAGTGCCTGTTATTGAGCCGGTTTTCGGCTCGCGGGGTCAGCGGTCTACAAGAGTGATGGCATGAAATATCTACGCACAACGATGGCCACATGCTTCAGCAAACGTGGCGCTCTTGATACAGCGCTCAGAGGTCTATTGTTTTTTGTCCCTCGGGCAAACCCTGGCTATGACCGCCAGCTGAATGAAGTGACTGCGTGGTTGGTGGAGTTTGACGACGATGGTTTACCGGGCAGAGAGATTGGTCTGGATGGGGCTGGCTGCCCTGTTGTTTGCGGCCCGAATGAGCGCAACTACGGCTTCTGGCTGGACACCTCAATGCGGTTTGCTGATGTTACGGGCGATGAGATATGTCATAACGAGTTTGAGCGCGCGTGGGCCGAGGCCCAGCGAGTTCATGGCCTGAATAGTAGGCCAAGCCGCAGGCGGCGTTAGTTTTCTTGGCGCAGGTGTAAGGTGAGTCAGGTTGAATAAAGTGTTGTTGGTCAGTGGTTGCCTGCTGCTCTTTTATGCCCTGGTTGCGTACGCAGCGGGTTGGTTGCCGGTGGATCTTGGGTACAGCGAGGGCGGTGCGGAATATATGAAAGTGGTGCCGAGCGGCGACGGCTCTGTTGACTGGGTGCAGTATCGGTTGCCTGCGCTGCTGGCGGGGCTTGGCCTGGTCGTTGTTGGCTGGTTCAGGGCGAGGGCGCGCTGATATGGTTCGTCTATATGCGGTTGCTGATGACTTTGAGGCGCGCATTCGTATTTTCACCGAGGCAGAGGGTGGCCGCAGCGGGCCGGTGTGCAACGGCATTCGCTGGGATTTTTCCTACGCCGCAGACGAAGACGCTCGCGAGCTTTTCATGATTTGGCCTGACTTTGTGTCCACCTCGGGAGACAGCCTTTCCCAGTACGAAGCCTTGCCGACGTCGACCTATCTCAGCGCGCGTATGACGGTGGTTGCAGATGAGATGAGGGCCTTGGTTCACCGGGCGCGCATTGCCCCTGGGGTTGAGTTTTTCTGCCATGAAGGCGGTAGGAAGGTCGCCGTTGGTTGTGTGACCAAGGTTACCGGGATGAATAGTGACAGGAAAAGTAGAGGGTGATTAGAACTATTAATTTCCCGCTGAATAGGAGCTTTGGCCATCGCGGGTAAGCGCCGTAGAATGCTGATCACATTGACCGGCCCGATGGAATGCGCCGGTTGGAGGGTGCGATGAAAAGGATTTTTCCGCTGTTGCTGGTGCTAATGTTGGCACCTATTTCTTATGCCAGTGTGTCCACTGCGTTATCGGGCAGGCGCGAAGCTTATGGCTGGTTTTCGTTCTACGACCTCTCTTACGCCCACTATCTGGTTTTCTACCACTTCAGGGATGAGTTCGTTTGGGGGATGACGGCGTTTTCCGTCGTGCTGCTACTGTTTTGGGGGGCTGTGCTTATTCACCCTGCCAAGACCCGAGCACTGAACTGGGCAACAAGCCTGTATGCGGTCTGCGTGCTCGCGGCCAATACTCTGGCGTTGACCGCAGGCGTTGCTTTTGTGCTGGAGTGGGAGCGAATGCCCTCGAGCCTTCTTGAGTTTTTGGCCGCGTTTGATGGGCTCCCGCTTGGGTGGATTCTATTCCTCGTCTTTGCTCTGGCTGGCATCCCGCTTATGCTGGCGGCTTCTCCGTGGCTGCACTGCTGGTGCTTGCTGCGTGGGAAGCGAGCTTGACCCTATTTGCGTCAAACTTAGCACTAATTGCCGTGCTCCTGAGGTGTCTGTCGGCCTTACACTCAGGCTAGCCGTTGCAGCTTCGTCTGGCCGCCAGCGTCAGGCAACCTTCACCGCCTCCAGATAACAAATACAACCTGAGAGAGGCTTCATGCTGCAGAGCGCGGCGTGGGACCTGTTGCTGACCATTAAAGTGGCTCTGGGCGGCAGTGCGGTACTGCTTAACTGTGTCGCCGCGTTCACTGTACATCAGCGATATGAGAGCCTGAGGTGCGGTGATATGGTGAGCTACGCGCTATATCATCGCTGGCATGAGCGTGTCGGGGTGGGCTGCGTGCTCAGCATTGTTGCCGCCATTGCGGTGGGCGGTTTGTGTATCACTGGCTGATCTGTTGCCGCAGGCAGGTGAGTTTGAGCTTTTTGTCAGGCGGACGATGGCCCGAGCCTGTCGCTGGTATAGGGCGTAATCAAACGCGGGAGGATGTCGCTTTCTTTGAGATTATTGCGCAGGCCATTGTCGCGTTGGTGCTGGCATTGGTTGAGCTGTTGGTGGCGTTGGTCGCACCGGCTATCGAGATTTTGATTCCGGGCATATTGCTGTTAGTCGAGTGCGTGTTGTGGCTGTTGCTGATATTGGGTGATCTGGTTGTGGCGCTGATCCGCAGGCGCAAGCCGCAGATACCGGCCCGGCCGGTGTTTCGTCGCACGCGAGATGTGCTTGCGGCCTACGCTGATCGTCGACGCGAACAGCGGAATGAGCATGAAAAACGGAATCAGCAGAAGTGAAAGCGATGCTTGACGATGTTCTGGGGCCGGCCGCTCGTACCGGCGGGCTTCGGTACAAGCGAGCAAAATTGAAGGCAGCACAAGGATGTTGGCAGTGAAGTATTTCAAGTACTGGGTGAAAGAGACCCATCGTATCCGGGTTGCCGGGCAGCCCGAAGAAATCAAGTTGCTGGTCGGTTCAAACGAGTCCAAGGAAGCGGCAAGTGCTCAGGCGCTTTTGCGGGCCCGGGATATTGAGGCGCGCATTCAGAATCGCGATGCGCGGGATGACTACGAAAGCGGGATCAAGGAGCACGTCTCACGGGTTCTCGATGACGCGAATGTGGTGACGATCTGCCGTTACGGCGCCAAAATTCTGAACACGGCGCAGTACACGGTGTTGGATCTGGACGATTATCCGAAAAGCTTCTGTGACCTGTTTGGCGCAGCCCGGAAGATGACCAAGAAGGAGCGGATTGTCTTCAAGTTCGAACAGGCGGTGGCCAAGTTGCCGGCGTTGGGTAGCGACTTCAGAATCTACGAGACGGCCAACGGTATCCGGGTGATTGGCAAGCAGTATCTTGACCCCGCGGCACCGCGCAGCATGCAGATAATGCGGAAGGTGCATGTCGATTGGCTCTACATGGTGCTCTCCTGCAAGCAGCGCTGTTTTCGTGCCCGGCTTAGCCCCAAGCCCTATCGGCTCGGCATCAAGACTATTAAGGTATCTAGCCCGCTGGTGTGTGAGACGGATGAGTACCAACGCTGGGATCAGATGTATGAGGCTGCGTCGCGAGACGTCAGCGTTGTGCACTATCTGAAATCGATCGGAAAGGACTTTGCGCGCGATCCGGTAGTGCGATTTCACGATGAGCAATGCAACGCCCATAAGGGCTTCAAGCTGGCGTAGCTTAGTTTGGCAGCAACGATGGGTGTATCTGAATGTCTTTCTGGATGGCCACTTTGACCCGCTATCGAATTTTGTTGACTCTGTGTTGTTGGTGTTTGCCTGTTGCCGGCTGGGCGGGCGTTGATCTGGTGCAGGTCGATAAGTCAGATCGCCAGATGCGCCTGCTGGATGGCGATGAGGTCGTTGCGACTTACTCTATTTCACTGGGCGGCTCGCCGCAGGGCCACAAGACACAGGAAGGCGACCAGAAGACGCCTGAAGGCCAATACGTGCTGGACTACAAGAACGAGTCGTCCTCGTACTATCGCTCCATGCACGTGAGCTATCCGAACGAAGCCGATACGCAGCAGGCCACCGAGCGCGGTGTGAGCCCCGGCGGTTTTATCATGGTCCATGGGCAGCGTAATGGCTTTGGCTGGCTCGCACCGGTGCTGCAGCACTTTGACTGGACTGACGGCTGTATTGCGATCACCAACGCGGAGATGGACGAGTTTATGTCGCTGGTGTCGCCGGGTACGCCTATCGACATCCGCTGGTAACGGGGTGGGCCTGCCGCAGCCCAGATGAGGAAAGAGCATGAATCGAATCAACCCGGCAAAACTGCTGCACAGCAAGTGGACGGCCGTTGCCCCGCAAAAGCGGGAAAAGCACTTTATGGTGGTTGAGGTGGAGTACGACGAGGACGGCGCGGTGCTGTCTTGCCTGCTGGAGGCGGTGCTCACCAAGAGTCAGTACCCGATTGACTGGCGTGAGCTGAAAAACACCGAGCGCTGGCGCCAGGGCTGGAAGTAGCCTGGCGCCAGCAAGCAGGGGTCAGTCTGCGTATTTGGCCTGCATCAGATAGGCGTAGGCGGTGTTGAAGGCGGTCTCCTGATAGGCCTTGAGGCCGGTCTCAGCGAAGGGGACGGCAATCGGGTTGCGCTTGATGGATTCCTTGATATCGGTCGGTGACAGGATAATCACATCAAGGCCCGCAATCAGCTCGATAGCCGCTTCCAGTTTGAAGCCCACCGCGCCACCGGCAAACTTGCCCTTCATCGGCCGCTGGCGAATCACGACCTTGTCCACCTTGTAATCCTGCATCAGCTTGGCAAAGGTCTGCTGGAAATAGCGCAGGTCGCTGGCGCTGTGGGTGCCCGGCAAGGTCAGACGGCGCGAGCGAAAATCCGGCAGCTGAAACAGCTCATCCTCCAGCGACAGCAGGCAGAGATTTGCATCGTTACTGTTGAGGTCAACACCGCACACTTTCATAAAAAGCCCAATTCTGTGATTTCGGCGCAGTATAGCGCAGGGCGTCGGCGCGAGCTGCGCTCGCTAAGCGAAGGGCATGGCCAGAAGGCTTGTGCCAGAGCTGCCGGTTCTGTTTTTGCTTGGTATAGTGTTGGCCGCCGCCGAAGGCCGCATGGTGTCTGCTGCGGCCTCGTCCCTTTGTCTGCACAGGACGTGATGCGATGAAGAAGTACGCGTTGTTCTCCGGGATGCTGATCCCCGTCTGGCTGTTCTGCGGTGTGCTGATCGCAGGTTCTCTGTACCCCGGCTATAGCCATGTTGACCAGGCCATGAGCGAGTTGGGGGCGCTAGAGGCACCAACGCATCAGCTGTCTCCCATCATCAATAACTTCCCGCTGGGCGTGCTGTTTTTGCTGTTCGGCGGCGCGGTCGTCAGCCTGTTCTCGGGCGCGCGTCTGGCTCAGTTCTCCGGCCTATTGCTGATGCTGCATGGCCTGGCAAGCATCAGCGCCGGGCTGTTCTCCTGCGATCCGGGTTGCAACCCGGTTGAGCCCTCGCGCGATCAGGTGCTGCACAACCTGTCGGGGCTGGTGATGTTCGCCTCGCTGACCTTAGCCAACTTGCTGTGGGTGTACCTGGCGCGCAAACGCCTGGGGTCGGCCGGTTTTAGCTGGTTCTCGCTGGTTTGCCTGATTGTGTCGCTGGCGGTGATGCCGATGATGGCTGCGGCGGTGGAGTCTGGTGAGGCGTTTGGGCTGTATCAGCGCATCAACTACGGTGTTGCGGTTATCTGGCTGGGTACGTTGGCGTGGATGTTGACCCGCATGCAGCGGGCCCCTCTGGCGGTTCTTTGACCGCAGCACAAGGGCGGCGTGCCGAAGCGGGGTATTCAGCAACCGGCCCTGTGTGAGCCGGTGCGCGGGCTTTTGGGTTGCTCAGTTGCGCGTGCCGCAGAATGCTTGGTCGCACGGGTTTACGTAGCAGTTGACCATGGCATCTACAGTGCACCGGTATTGGTTTGCACTGCTGCTTGATGCCTCGCAGCTTGGGTCGCCCCAGCGAATTTCGGCTTTGTAGCTGCTCTCGCAGAAGGCCGCTGCCTGGTTGCGCAGGTTGGTTTGCGCCAGGTCGATGGCGGTACTCTGGCTGTAGTAGGTAGTGCTGGTGCCGGTAAAGGGGTAGTCGCGGCCGGCGCCGACATAGCGATTAGGCTCGGGTGTTGGTGGAGTGACGGCGGTTTGAGTAGCCGCCAGGGTGGTGCTGTTGCCTGTGCTTCCCGTGGTGGCGGTGGTGTTAGCGACTGGGCTGCGGGCGGGGTTGGTCTTTTCTTTACCCGGAATCGCATTCGCGCTGGCGGTGCCCTGCGGTGTTGTGCTGCTGGCTGCTCCTGGCGTGCTGGCCGTGCTGGTGGGCTGGCCGCCAGCGGGGACTGCGCTGGTGGTTTGTGGCTGCGGGGGCTGGATAGTGACAGGCGGCTGGGTGATGCTGGTACGCATGTTGTACTGCTGTTGGAGTGCCTGCATGTTGCTGCCGTTGCTGTTACTGCCACTAAGCATGTCGGCCATGAAGGCGCCGCCAATCTCGGCTTTAGAGACGCTGTCGATGTCGGCCGTGCCGATGATGGCGGCGCCGGCTGCCATGGCGAATATCTGGCCGAACTCGATATCTTCCTTACCATTGTCGATAGCGACCAGGTAGCCGTCTTCAAACTCCTTACGCTCAGTACGGTGAGTATCAAGTGTGTTGATGCTGTAGTAGTCGAACCATCCCTGCTTTTTGCCGTCGACGTAGCGGCCGACGAAGAACTCGTGAAAGAGCACTCCTTCCAGCTTGTCCGAGCCGTATACCACGCCGTTCAGCTGGCCCTCTTCCCATTCGCCAATACGCATCCTATCGACTGTGTTGCTCCAGGCAGCCAAACCGTTCAGTTTTCCGTTGACGAAGTCGCCCAGCCAGACAACAGGAATTTTGCCGTTACCCCAGGCCTTGCGCGTTTGCTGGGCGCCAAAGCCGTGCAGGCGCGAGTTGTGCATCAGCCCTACATCGCGCACCTCCATCAGGTTGACGAAGTTAATGACGTTGATACCAAAACCCTCAAATTCACCCTGGTCGTCAAAGTCACCGTAGCGGTGCCACTGGTAGCCGCTGTTCTCGATTTTGCTGGTCAGTAGTCGAGCGGTGTGCTCGGCGGTCGGGATACCCCCCAACTGGATTACGCGGGCGCCGTCACTGTGCTGCATCTCGAAGATGCCTTCAATCATCTGGCCCTGTTCAAATCGCCCCACGAAACGTGCGTTGGCTGTGGGCGCGCTGAGGCGGGCAATACCGTGCGCGAGGCCGTTCACACAGTCGCCTTGCTCAAACTGCCAGGTAAATTGGGTGGGCTCCCCGCCGCTGTTGGGGAAGTGCGCGTCGCTGTTGGCAAGGCCGCACGCGGTCTCGTTCCCGAGCTCTGGGTAACGTGCGGCAACGGCTTGGTCAAAGCCGGCACGCGCGAGCGTAATGTCTTCCATCAGGGCGCTGTGATCATAGTGCTCACTGAAGTTGTCGAGCAGTGCCTTGTTGCGCGGACTGAAGGTGGTTACTGGCTGGTCGGTATGGGGGTTGGGAGCCATGACCACGGTACGAATGCGGCTCTCCAGATCGCGCAGAATGGGCGCCTTGATCAGCGGATTGGTGCCGTACTTATTCAGCTCTGAGACATAGTCGCTATGGGCTTCGATTGAGGTGGTGGCGCAGCCGCTGAGCAGTGCAAGAGCAACCATCAGCGCACAGGCGGCGAGGTAAGTCCGTTTCATGCTAGCTCCCCGTTGGAGTGTGCCTAGGTTGACCGTTTGGCAGTGTCTATTGATGTCTTCTAGCCACCATACGGCTAACACTGTGTGCTGTAATCCCTAAACTTAGGTACGTGGATGGCTGGGGGAGGGCAGGCAGGTTGGCCGCCTGGGCAACTTCTGCGAAGATGAGCGGCCATTTTTTGTTGCCGAGACGGCTATGACCAGCGATACCTTTGAACGCATTCCCTTGCCGCTGCCGCGTGACTTTGACGCGCAGAAGGATCGGTTGCTGCTGCATTCTTGCTGCGCGCCGTGCTCAGGCGAGGTGATGGAGGCGATCCACGCCACCGGTATCGATTACGCGATCTTCTTTTATAACCCCAATATTCATCCGGCCAAGGAATACGAAATCCGCAAGCAGGAGAATATTCGCTTTGCCGAGCAGCACGGCGTGCCCTTTATCGACGCCGACTATGACACCGACAACTGGTTTGCCCGTGCCAAGGGCATGGAGCACGAGCCCGAGCGCGGTGTGCGCTGCACCATGTGTTTTGACATGCGTTTTGAGCGCACTGCGCTGTACGCCCATGAGCACGGCTACTCGCTGATCAGCAGCTCGCTGGGTATCTCGCGCTGGAAGAACATGGCGCAAATCAACGACTGTGGCCATCGCGCCGCCAAGCCCTATCCTGCGCTGCGTTACTGGGATTACAACTGGCGCAAGGGCGGTGGCAGCGCGCGCATGATCGAGATCAGCAAGCGCGAGCGCTTCTATCAGCAGGAGTACTGCGGCTGTATCTATTCGCTGCGCGACAGCAACCTGCATCGCCGCTCCCAGGGGCGGGATCTGATCCGTATTGGTGTGCAGTATTACGGTGATGACGACGCAGGCACCTGAGGGCCCCACCTGTTAGCCCTTCAACACCGGCTCTGTGCCGGTGTTGTGCGTTTGGGCGCTTGTTTTCCGCGCGAATGCGCGCTGGCCCGCATCTGCAAGGCGCAGTGATTGACCCATGCGCTGAGTCCCTTTTGTGTAGCTGATGAGTGATGCGTCAGAGAAAAGGATGACCGAATGCGTGCATGGCGGTGGACGGGCTTGGCAATGCTGTTGGTGGCGCAGGGCCTCTGCGCCCAGCAGGCGCCGCTGCAGTTGGCTGAAAGCTATCAGGGCGAGGTGCAGGTTGAACAATACTGGATCAGCGAGAAGCTCGATGGCGTGCGTGGCCGCTGGGATGGTGAGCAGCTGCTGACGCGCAGTGGCTACCCGATTCGCTCACCCGCCTGGTTTACTCAGGGCTGGCCAACGCAGCCGATGGACGGTGAGTTGTGGCTGGGGCGCGGCCGCTTTGAGCAGATCAGCGCGCTGGTACGCACTAGCGATGCCCCGGAACAGGGTTGGCAGCAGGTGCGCTTTATGGTGTTTGACCTGCCGACCCATGCGGGTACCTTCAGCGAGCGGGTAGCGGCCATGGCAAGGCTGAGCGAGCACGGTAGTGACTACCTTGTAGCTGTGCCTCAGTTCAGGCTTGCCAGCACCGCAGCGCTAGAGCGTGAACTGGAGCAGGTGGTCGCCGCTGGTGGCGAGGGCCTGATGTTGCACCACCAGGCGGCGCGTTATCAGGACGGGCGCAACGCCGCGCTGATCAAGTTCAAACCCTATGACGATGCCGAGGCTGTGGTGGTGGGTTACACCGCAGGGCGTGGCAAGTATCAGGGCCTGGTCGGCGCGCTCGTGGTGGAAGACGAGCAGGGGCGTCGCTTTCGACTGGGCAGTGGCCTGAGCGATGCCGAGCGCGAACAGCCCCCAGCGCTGGGTGTGCGGGTCACCTATCGCTATAACGGCTTTACCTCCAGCGGCTTGCCCCGGTTTGCGCGTTTTCTGCGTGAGCGACCAGTAGCCAGGTAGCCATGATCTTGCAGTGGCCGGCAGGCAAATCGTGCAGGTGACGACTATTCTCACAAGGTCGCGCTGTGCGCGTCTATTTCGCTGGATCAGTCTGAGTGAGGAAGCAGGATGCGCCTGGTCGCCGTAGCAGTGGGAGTTCTGGTGTGTGGTAGCGCCTGGGCTGAGTTGAGTACCGATTATATTTTTGACCCGGATGATGGGCGGTACGAGTCAGAGGGCTTTTTGTCTCGTTTGCCGGCAGGCTTTATTCCGGTGCCCACCATCATCACCGAGCCGGCGGTTGGGGTGGGGCTAGCGGTGACCGGGTTGTTTTTCCATGAGTCGCCGCAGCAGCGCGGCCAGCAGGATGAGCAAGTGTTGCCCAGCAATATCTCGCTGCTCAGCCTGGGCGCCACCAACAATGGCAGCAAGGGCGCCGGCATCGGTCATCTCGGCTTTTGGTTGGATGATCAACTGCGCTACAAGGGCGCGCTGCTTTTCAGTGACCTGAACCTGGACTTCTACTCACTGGGGCAGATCAGCGTGCAGCGGCCGGTTGAGTTGAACCTGTCTGGCCCTGTGCTGTTTCAGCAGTTGATGAAGCGCCACAGCGATTCAAACTGGTTTTACGGCATGCGTCAGCTGTACCGCAAGGTGCACCTGCGCTACGCCGGTTCGCGCGAAATCGGCCGCATACCGCCGGCGGCGGTGGATTTGGTGACCAGCTACATCGAGCAGGATATCGCCACCTCGGGGCTGGGGCTGGCGCTGGAGTATGACTCGCGCGATAACCCGCTCGGCCCAACCCAAGGCTATAACTATGTGGCGCAGCTGACGCGCTTTGATGATGCAATTGGCAGTGACGTTGAGTACAACGCCCTGCATTTGCAAGGACTCAACTACTGGACGTTAAGCCCGCGCTGGGATCTGGCGTTGCGCGTGCAGTATGACGGTGTGAGTGGCGATCGCGAGCTGCCGCCCTACGTACTACCAGCGGTTGATTTGCGTGGTATATCCGCCACCCGCTATCAGGGTGAGAGCGTGCTGACCAGCGAGGTTGAGCTGACCTGGAAGTGGCGACCGCAGTGGAAGTTCAACCTGTTCAGCGGGGTAGGGCGGGCGGCAGACGGCTTTTCCGATCTGGGGGCCGCTAGCTCGGTCAGTAACCTGGGCGGTGGCTTTCGCTATCTGGTGGCCGAGCGCTATGGCTTCTGGATGGGGGCTGACTGGGCGCAAGGGCCGGAAGATTCGTCGATCTACATTCAGGCGGGCTCCAACTGGTAGTTGTTGTTATCGCAAGCGATTTTCTTTTATCGGCCACCTCTGACTCGGCTATGCTGTGCTGGGTGGTTTGGACCGGGCCCTCTATTGCGGGCCTTTTGCCACGATTCGCGATGCCATTGCAGGGCTTACGGCCCTGGCCGCCGTTGTACGATTCGGAACCAGGGAGTAAGGGAAATGAACATCTTTTCGGGTGGCGGCAAGCTGTTGCGTAGCGCCGCTGTGGGCGCTGTATTGTGTGCGGCCAGCTTTACGGCCTGGGCGCAAGACGCCGAGCGCCCCAATATTCTGATCATCTGGGGCGATGATGTGGGCATGTGGAATATCACCGCGGCATGATGGGCGGCAGTACGCCTAATATCGACCGCATTGCCAACGACGGCATGATCTTTATGGACCATTACGCCCAGGCCTCCTGTACGGCAGGTCGAGCGGCCTTTATTACTGGTCAGTATCCCATTCGCGTGGGGCTCAGCACTGTGGGTTTGCCTGGCTCTGAGATTGGCTTGAGCAAGGAAGACCCGACCATCGCCGAAATGCTCAAACCCCTGGGTTATGCCACGGGACAGTTTGGCAAAAACCATTTGGGTGACCGCGACGAGCATTTGCCCACCGCTCATGGCTTTGATGAGTTTTACGGCATTCTTTACCACTTGAATGCTGGCGAATATGTTGAAGAGTACGACTTCCCGAAAGACCCGGAAGTTGCCAAGCACTTCGCTCAGCGCGGCATTATTCACTCCGTTGCGCAGGAAAACGGCGAGCAGGAGATCGAAGACCTGGGTAACTTCGGGCAGGAGCGCCAGCGCAACCTGGACCAGGAGGTACTGGTCGAGTCCAAGCGCTTTATCACCGACGCGGTCAAGGCCGGCAAGCCGTTCTTTGTCTGGCACAACACCACGCGCATGCACTATCGCACCAACCTCAACGAGCACTACGAAGGCCGCAGCGGCTATGGCTTGTATGCCGACGGCATGATGGAAATGGACGATGACGTTGGCGAGCTGCTGGACCTGCTGGATGAGCTGGGCGTAGCGGACAACACCCTGGTGATGTTCTCAACTGATAACGGCGCGGCCTCCAACAGCTGGCCGGACGGCGGCAACCAGCCCTTCCGTGGCGAAAAGGGTGTGGGTGGCTATGAGGGTGGTTTCCGCGTACCTATGGTGGTGCGCTGGCCTGGCCACATCCCGGAAGGGGTGTCTACCGGCGAGTTCATGACCATGGAAGACTGGATGCCGACCATCATGTCGATGCTCGGTCAGCCTGAGCTGAAGGAGCAACTGCTTTCCGGTACGCGCATCGGTGGCACCCGCTACAAGGTGCATCTGGACGGCTATGACCAGACCGACGTACTGACCCAGCAAGGCCCGACCAAGCGCAAGGAGTTTTTCTACTTCACTGAGACGGTGATGCACGGCGTGCGTTATGGCGACTGGAAGTTCCTGTTCAAGGACCAGGACAAGTGGTTCAACGGTGTGCAGCAAGACCTGAATACGCCGCTGATCACCAATCTCAAGCTGGACCCGTTTGAGCGCTTCCACGAGGCGCGCGGGTTTGATGAGTGGCAGGAAAACCGCAGCTGGACGCTGGCCCCGGCCACTCAGGTAGTGGCTGCCTTTATGCAATCGCTGAAGGACTACCCGCCACGCGCCGAGAGCTTTTCGCTCGACCTGGATGACATGCTTGAAGATGCCAGCCGCTCTAGCGCGCGCTGAGTTTGCATGGTTGTTGAAAAGGGCGCTTCGGCGCCCTTTTTTGTTGGCGAACCTCCATCAACTGACAGTGTCTATCAGCTCATTGCCGGAGACACCGGTGCATTTGAGGTGAAGCCGTTGTGAAGCACATTGTCGTTCTTCTGACCCTGATGTTGTTGCTGGCCGGTTGCAGCGCGTTGCCGCGTGGCACCGGTGAGTCCGGTTACCGGGAGACGGGCCAGGCTTCCTACTACGGCGATCGGCACCAGAACCAGCTGACCGCCAACGGCGAGCGTTACAGTCACGCCACCCTGACGGCAGCACACAAGACACTGCCGTTCGATACCTTGGTCAAGGTCACCAACCTGGACAATGGCAAGAGCGTGGTGGTGCGCATCAATGATCGCGGCCCCTTTGTGCGTGGGCGGGTGATCGACCTGTCCAAGTCAGCCTTTAGCCGCATCGGCAGCCTGCGCGCCGGGTTGCTGCGTGTTCAGCTGGAAATAGAGCGTCCGGCGCCGGGCCGCTGATACCAGCCTCACAGGCTGGGCCGGAAGTTGATACCAATGCTGATGTAGGGGCTGTTGCTGACGTCAAAGTCGGGCTCCTCCCAGTCGCTGCCGCGCAGACTCATGCCGGTCAGCCCGGTGACACCCACTTCACCTTCCAGCCAGAGGTTGCCCTGGAGGCGGCGGGCGGCGGAAAAGCCGAAGTCCCAGGTATCCAGTTCGTATTGAATATCGCTGGTGCCGTTCTCGGTCGACCAGCTGGCGCCCGAAGGTGATACGCCAAGACGGTATAGCGTATGACTGTCCGGTGCATACAGCACTGCTGGCCAGGGCATGACGGCGCTTAGGGTCCAGCGCTCGTTGAGTGCGTAGGAAGCCCCTACATAAGGCAGGTACAGGTTGTCACCGGGGCTGAAGTCGGCGTACAGACCAAAGGCCCACCACAGGCGGTCATTTTGCACATAGCGGGCAAAGCCGCCGGTCATGGTTTCCCAGCTCCAGTGCTCGCCGCTGGCCTTGTGGCCCAGCGGCATGACAAAGCCGCCAGCTTGCCAGCGGTCGTTGACCTGGCGGAACCAGCCGACTGGCACGCCCACCGACAGCACGTCGAAGGAGTCCAGGTTGCTGGAGGTGCTGTCAAAGTGGCTCCAACTGACCCAGTCACCGACCAGCAGCGCATCGCGCGGCGACATTAAAAAGGGTAGTACGGCGCCTTGCGACAGGGTGGTCTGACGGGCGCTGACCGAGCTGCCGTCAGCGCGTTCCAGGGTGCTCTCACCGTAATGGGTGGCGTCGACAAAGGCCAATGGCTGAAAGGGGACGTTGGTGCTGCCGCGCTGAAACACGATCTCGCTGTCGGCAAACTGCTCGACCCAGCGCTGCATGAAGGCCGGATCGGCCTGGACTGGCAGGCTGGCGGTCAGGAGAGTGAGGGTGCAGAGGTGCTGGGCACGGAGCGTGCGGGTGACCGATTGCAGGGAGGGGGAGAGGCTGGGCATCGATACCGAATCCTTGTGCTGTGAGCTGCCTTGGCTGACTCCAGCATAGCGGCTGGCTGGCCCCGGTCCAGCGGCGGGGCCAGCCAGGTGCTTGCTTACAGCAGCACGGCGTGCCCTTCCTTGGGATCAATCCGCCCGGCGACCAGGTCTTCGACCAGGGTTTTGGCCTGCTCCATACCCTTGTGTTCGTTAACCAGCATCCAGGGCTGCTGCGGGTTCTTGGTGCGCTGGATAAACGCCAACTGCGCTTCGTTGAACTTGCGGGTGACTTCGGCAGCGCCCCAGTCGGCGTTGCGCTTCTTGATCTGGTAGGGAGCAAAGTACGGCTGCGGTGCTGGACCATGGGCGGGGGCGTCGGCGGCGCTCAGGTGTTCGTGGTTCTGCGACGAGCCGGCAAAGCAGCTGTGTACCAGGTTGTCTCTGAAGTGGTCATGCACGCGATTACGCAGTTCGTTGTTACCGGAGAAGTCGACGTACAGCGTGGGCAGGTTGGCATCCAGCTGCTCAACATCGCCGTAGGCCAGGGTGCGCTGGTAGCAGCCGAGCTTTTCGACAAAAGCGGTATTGCTGCCGGACGTCAGGCCAATCAGCTCGACCTTGGGGTTGTTTTCCAGGCAGAAGGCGGTGCCGTAAGCGGTCTTGCTGGAGGCGCTGGACACGACGATCTGACGGGCGCCGAAAAAGTCGTTGTCTTCCAGGAAGTCGGCCAGCATGAACGAGGTGATGAACAGCGGGCGCAGCAGCATCTGATAATTTTCGTCTTCGGCGCGGTAGGCCGCGTCGGTGCTGATGCGCTGGTACTGGTTGTAGGCGGACGTCAGCTCCAGGCGGTGCGGGATGCCGTCGTAGAAACCGCGCTCCGAGACACGTACGGGGTTCATGACGACGTGTGAGGCGATCGGCCAGTAACCGTAAAAGCGCTCCCCAATCGCCAGGCCTTCAACGGTGGTTTCGACCACCTCGGCAAAGCCCCAGGCCGGCATGTGGAACCATTCGGCTGCGCCGGTGGGGAAAAAGTCCCAGTAGCGCAGGTGTGGGGTTTCGCCAAAGGCTGCGTAGGTAATGTTATTGGTGGTCAGCGCCAGACGGTCGATGCGCAGCAGTGCTTCGCCCGGTTGCAGTGCGGGCAGAGACTGGCTGGTGATACGGGTCTGGTTGAGGTCTTTCTTGTTGTTCTGCAGTTGGCTGATAACGGTCATGTTCTGCTCCGATTGGGGGTGAATCCGTTGTGCGATGACTGTAGCCTGTCTGTCTGATCACCGGGTTCGGAATTCCATGACCAGCAAACCAACGCCCCCGCAAGCGCGCAACAAGCCGCTGAAACGGCCTACCCAGGCGCGCGCAAAGGTCACAGTGCAAGCGATTTTCGATACCTATGTTCGGATTTGGCAGCGCGATGGCTGGCAGCGCATCACGACGCGGGCTGTCGCGCTGGAGGCCGGCGTGGCGGTGGGTACCCTGTATGACTACTTTCCCAGCAAGGAGGCCTTGCACTCGGGGTATGTGCGCTATTGCATCGAGCGACTGCTGCACGCGGTGCAAGAGCAGGCGGTAACCCCGGTGGGGCTGAGCTGGCAGCAGCGTGTCGAGCGTCTGGTGCGGCTGCTGGGCGGTGTGGCTGGCGATGCAGCCTGGTTCCATCCGCAGATGCTGGAGCTGGAGCCGGCGATAGCCGAAGCGAAACACCAGCAACGAGCCTACAGCGAGTTGCTGCAGGCCTGGCGCCGGGTGCTGGAGGCTGCGGACGATTTGCCGGTCATGCCCTCAGAGGCGCAGCTGGAAGCCTTGCACCTGATGGTTTGGGGCGCGCGTCGCTATGCATTGCTGGTCGAGTTGCCCGCCGAGCGCCTGGAGGCAGTAGTGGCAGCTCAGCTGGACAGCTGCTTGCGCCTGCTGTCCAACCCTCAAGGGCTCAGCGACGGTTAACGCGCACGTCCAGATAGTCGCGCTGAATGGCGGTTTCCAGCGCGTTCACGGCGCTGACCAGTTCATCGTAGGTCTCTCGGTGAGCGCGCAGGCGGAGGATCTGCTCCTCACTCGGGGGTGTGCCGGCGCTATGTTCGGCCATATCCAGCAGGCAGCGGAGATAGGCCTTGCGGCTTTGCGCGACCATGCCCAGTAGCGGGGTCAGCGCGTCGATGCTGAGTTCCGGGATGGCCGGGTTGATGACGTTGCGGTTGATCTCGCGACGCAGTTTTTCCAGCTCCAGCAGCAAACGGTTGCTGTCGATAGTCATAGGCGGCTCCGGTGATGGCTGAGGTCTATATAGCGTAGCTGCTGTAGCGCGCCGTGAGGGTAGGAGGGAAGGTATGTTCAAACTGTGTTTCTTTGTGCCGGCCAGTCACGTGGAGGCGGTCAAGCAGGCGGTGTTTGACGCCGGCGCCGGCCGTCTTGGTGACTATGATTGCTGCAGTTGGCAGGTGCTGGGTGAAGGGCAGTTTCGGCCGTTGGCTGGCAGCCAGCCGTTTATCGGCCAGCAGGGCGAGATCGAGCGCGTCGCCGAGTATCGGGTGGAGCTGCTGTGTGCTGCAGACTGTATCGAGGCGGCGATTGCCGCCTTGCGAAAGGCGCATCCCTATGAGGAGCCGGCGTTTGATGTCTGGCGTCTGGAAGCGGGCTTGATGGGCTGCTGAGCCTGCTGCTCAGGGCTGTATTTCGACCAGCGTGCCGTCAGGTACCAGCTCCCACAGCTCGCGCATTTCGGCGTTGCCCAGCGCAATGCAGCCGTTGGTCCAGTCCAGCCCCTTGAAGTACCACTCCGGATACTCCTCGTCGATTGGGGTGCCGTGGATCATGATCATGCCGCCCGGGTCCTCAATACCGTCCTCGAAGGCGGCTTGGCGGTCTTTGAGGTTGGGGTAATCCAGATGCAGGCTGAGGTTGTACTGCTCGCTTTCGTGGCGCCAGTCGATGCTGTAAATGCCCTCGGGTGTGCGCTGATCACCTTGCTGGCGCTTGTGGCCGACCGGTTGGCGGCCGAGCGATATTCGGTATTCGTGCAGTACTTCGCCGTTGCTGATGATCTGCAGACGACGCTCGGCTTTTTTCACCAGCAGGCGATCGATCGGCGGCTGTGCCGCTAGCACCGGCAGGCTAAGCAGGCAGCAGAGCAGCAGGCTGAGTATTCTCATCGACGGACCTGCCCCGGACGGTAGGTAATGTCGCGCATGTGTACCGGATAGTGCTGTTGCTGGCGATCAATGAAGTACTGCTTCAGCGTCTTGCCAATGGTAGGGAAGGCCAGCTCGTCCCAGGGGATATCGGCCTCGTGGAACAGTCGTACCTCAAGGCTTTCCTCGCCGGCGCTAAAGTCCAGGTCGGCCAGCTCGCCGCGGAAAAACATGTATACCTGATTGATGTGCGGCAGGTTGAACAGCATATACAGCTGCTGCGATTGCAGACGCGCGCGGGCTTCTTCCCAGGTTTCGCGCAGGGCGGCCTCTTCGGTTGTTTCGCCGTTTTCCATGAAGCCGGCCGGCAGCGTCCAGTAGCCCATGCGCGGCTCGATCGCACGGCGGCACAGCAGCACCTGTTGTTCATGCACAGCCAGACAGCCGGCGACGATGCGCGGATTCTGGTAGTGGATGGTCTCGCAGTGGTCGCAAATGAACCGCGAACGGGTGTCTCCATCAGGGACGCGTGCGGTAACCGACTGACCGCACTCGCTACAAAACTTCATGGTGGTATTCCGGCAGGCTGCAATGGTCTGGCCCTATCTTGCTGATGCTGCGCGCAGACGGCAAGCGCCAGCCGCCTATCGGCCGGTATTCACGCCGTGGTGCGGCTGGTTCTGCCCTGGTGATCATGCCATCATTGAGGAAATAAACGAGGATTTTTGCATGCTTGAAGAGATGCGCATGCGGGTGCAGAACCACACCCCTCGACAGGTGGAGGCTCCGGGGCTTCCGGAGGCGGGAGTGCTGATCCCGGTCACCCGCGTAAATGACCGCCCGGAAATCATTCTGACCCTGCGCTCACAGCGCATGTCGACCCATTCCGGTGAGGTGGCCTTTCCCGGTGGCCGCCGTGATCCCGGTGATGTGGACCTGTGCTTTACCGCCCTGCGCGAAGCGCATGAAGAGATTGGCCTGCAGCCGCAGATGGTGGACGTGGTGGGCCCAATGGACTCACTGGTGTCGCGTTTTGGCATCAAGGTCACCCCTTATGTCGGGCTGGTGCCTGAGCACTTTGAGATCATCCCCAACGATAGCGAAATCGCCGAGGTTTTCCGCGTGCCGGTCGACTTCTTTATGGAAGACCGCCGCGAGATGACCCATCGCATCGATTACGAAGGGCGCAGCTGGTACGTGCCAAGTTATCGCTTTGAGGGCTTCAAGATCTGGGGCCTGACCGCCCTGATGCTGGTTGAATTTATGAATACCGGTTTTGCTGCCGGTATTCAGTTGCATACCCCCTTTGACGGGCAGGATAAAAACTAGGAGCAGCACATGAAGTACAGCCTGGGTGAGGACCGTGTACAGATGGCCGAGGACGCCTGGATTGCCGACAGCGCAGCGGTGATCGGCAAGGTCACGCTGGAAGCCGGCGCCAACGTCTGGTTTGGTGCAGTGATTCGTGGTGATGTTGAACGTATTACCGTGGGCGAGCACAGTAACGTGCAAGACGGCGCCGTGATGCACGCCGACAGCGGCGTGCCGCTGACCCTCGGCAAGGGTATTACCGTTGGCCATAACGCCATGCTGCATGGCTGCACCGTGGGTGATTACAGCCTGATCGGCATCAATGCGGTGGTGCTCAACGGTGCGAAGATTGGCAAGCACTGCATCATTGGCGCCAATAGCCTGATCCCCGAGGGCAAGGAAATCCCTGATGGCTCGCTGGTTATGGGGTCACCGGGTAAAGTGGTGAAAACCCTGAACGAGCAGCAGAAAAAGATGCTGGAGCTGAGCGCAGCGCATTACGTGCAGAACGCCAAGCGCTTTCGTGAGCAGCTCAAGGTGCAGGAAGACTGATGACTACGCCAGTCCGCTCCCCTTGCGTCAGTATTTGCGCGCTGGACGACAACGATATCTGTACTGGCTGCCAACGCAGCGGTATGGAAATCGCTACCTGGGGGCGTATGAGCGACGAACAGCGGCGTGAGGTACTGGCGCTTTGCCAAACCCGCGCCCGCGGACAAGGGCTGTGGATCGACACGGCCACCCATTCAACTTTGCAAGGTAAACAGGCATGACGGTAATTGGCACGCCCTACGCAGACGACGCAACCCGGGTACTGCTGCTGGGTTCGGGTGAGTTGGGCAAGGAGGTGGCCATCGAGCTGCAGCGCCTTGGCTGCGAGGTTATCGCGGTAGACCGCTACGACAACGCACCGGCCATGCAGGTCGCTCACCGCAGCCATGTGATCAGCATGCTCGACGGCCAGGCCCTGCGTGAAGTCATCGAGGCCGAACAGCCGGATTACATCGTGCCGGAAATTGAAGCGATTGCCACGCCCACGCTGGTTGAGCTGGAGTCCGAGGGTTACACCGTGGTGCCCACCGCCGAAGCCGCTCGCCTGACCATGGACCGCGAGGGTATTCGCCGCCTGGCTGCCGAAACCCTGGAGCTGCCGACCTCACCTTATCGCTTTGCTGACACCCTGGAAGACTACCGCGCTGCGGTCGCAGCCATTGGCCTGCCCTGTGTGGTCAAGCCGGTGATGAGTTCCTCCGGCAAGGGCCAGAGCCTGGTGCGCGAGAATGCCGACATCGACGCTGCCTGGGAGTACGCCCAGTCCGGCGGCCGTGCTGGTCAGGGCCGGGTGATTGTTGAGGGGTTTGTCGACTTTGATTATGAAATCACCCTGCTGACGGTACGGCACATTGAGGGCACGTCCTTCTGCGAGCCTATCGGGCATCGGCAGGAGGCGGGTGACTACCGCGAGTCCTGGCAGCCGCAGGCAATGAGTGAAGGGGCGCTGGCTGAGGCCAAGCGGGTTGCTTCCACCATTACCGAGGCGCTGGGCGGTCGCGGGGTGTTTGGCGTCGAGTTGTTCGTGAAGGGCGATCAGGTCTGGTTCAGCGAAGTGTCGCCGCGCCCGCACGATACCGGTCTGGTGACGCTGATCTCACAGGATCTGTCGGAGTTTGCCCTGCACGCCCGGGCCATTCTGGGCTTGCCGATTCCGGTGATTCGCCAACAGGGGCCCTCGGCCTCGGCGGTGATTCTGGTGCAGGGGCAGTCGGCCAATGTCAGCTTCGGCAATCTGGGGGCGGCGCTGGCCGAGCCGGATACTCAGCTGCGCCTGTTCGGTAAGCCAGAGGTGGACGGCCAGCGGCGCATGGGCGTGGCGCTGGCGCTTGACGAGTCAATTGATGCGGCGGTGGCCAAGGCGGTGCGCGCCGCTGGCGCTGTTGAGGTCAAGCTCTGAGTAATTGGTGGTATCTGGCAGCACCGGCCCTGCCGCTGCTGCTGCCGCAAGCCATTTGGGTCAAGCGTACCGCGTTGCGCCTGCCGGACGCGGCAACGCCCTGGCAGGGCCTGGTGCCGGCGCCCGATGGTGTTGAGCAGGCGCCGCTGCGCTTGCTGCTGATTGGTGAGTCCACGGTGGCGGGTGTCGGCGTCGACAACCAGCAGCAGGCACTCAGCGGTCAATTGGCGTTACAGCTGGCGCAGCAGCTGGGGCGTGCGGTGCAATGGCAAGCAGCTGGGCGCAATGGCGCGGTGGCTGCCGACTGTATTCGAGACCTGTTGCCGCAGGTGGTTGATCGGCAATGGGATCTGGCGCTGATTGTGTTGGGCGTCAACGACACTACCCACCTGACTCCACGGCCGCGTTGGCGGCACAATCTGCAGTGCCTTGTTGAACAATTAAAAGACCGCGCGGGCCAGGTTATGCTGACCGAGGTGCCGCCGTTGGGGCATTTTCGTGCCCTGCCGCAGCCGCTGCGCGGCTGGTTTGGCTTGCGCGCCGGGCTGATGAATCGCGACGTGCAGCGGGTTGCGGCGGAGCAGGGGGCAGGCTACCTGTCGCTGGATATGCCCTTTGAAGCGCACTACCTGGCCCGCGATGGCTATCACCCCTCGGCCGAGGGGTATCAATTATGGGCGGCGGGCATCGTGCGTCAGCTGGCGTTCTCGGAGCCGGCAGTGGCGGGTGCTTCGGTCGGCGCAGGCTGATTCAGGCTGCGATCCCAGATCCGCACGCTTTTCACCATATTGTCCTTGGTCTGCAGAATTTCCATACGGTAGCCGCCGGTGGTCAGGCAGACGGCGGTCTCCGGGATGCTCTCAAGTTGCTCGGTGATCAGGCCGTTCAGCGTTTTGGGGCCGTCTGCCGGCAGCTTCCAGTGCAGGTGGCGGTTGATGTCGCGGATAGCCGCGCTGCCGTCGATAACGTAGGTGCCATCGCTCTGTGGGTGGATATCCTGGCTCAGGCTGAGCATTTCAGTGGTGAAGTCACCAACGATCTCTTCAAGAATATCTTCCAGCGTGACCAGCCCAATCACATCACCATACTCGTCGACCACAATGGCGATACGGCGCTTCTGCTTCTGAAAATTGAACAGCTGGGTGTGCAGCGGCGTGCTTTCGGGGATGAAGTAGGGCTCTTTGCAGGCGCCGATCAGTGCTTCGCGGGTCAACTCGCCGCGGCTCAACAGGCGCGCGATGGAGCGCATGTGCACGATGCCGGTGACATTGTTGATGTCGCCCTGATAGAGCGGCAGCCGGGTGTAGTGGCAGGTCCGCAGTTGATGGATGATGGCGGTCATGTCGTCATCCAAGTCGATGCCGACAGCCTCGTTGCGCGGGATCATGATGTCGTTGACCGTCATCTTCTCCAGGTCGAGGATGCCCAGCAGCATGTTCTGGCGGCTGCGGGTGATGCCCAGGCCTGCCTCACGCACCACGGTGCGCAGTTCCTCGGTGGTCAGCTGGTCACCGTTGCTGTCGTTCGGGTTGACGCCTAGCAGGCGCAACAGCTGGTTGCTGATGGCGCTGCACACCCAGACGACCGGATACAGCAGGCGCTGCAGCGCCGCGAGAATGACGCTGGCCGGGAAGGCGATCAGTTCAGGGCGCAGGGCTGCGAGGGTCTTTGGCGTGATTTCGCCGAAGATCAGCACCACCACGGTCAATATCATGGTGGCGATGGCGATACCGGCTTCGCCCCACAGCTCGACCGCTACCACCGTGGCGATGGAGGCGGCAAGGATGTTGACGATGTTGTTGCCGACCAGGATGGTGCCCAGCAGGCGGTCGGGGCGCTCCAGCAGGCGAGAAGCGCGCCGGGCAGCGCGGTGGCCTTCCTTGCTCAGGTGCTTCAGCCGGTAGCGGTTGAGGCTCATCATGCTGGTTTCGGAGCTGGAGAAGAAAGCCGACAGCACGATAAGCACCACCAGCAGAATCAACAGCAGGCCGGTATGGGATTCGTTCAAGGGCAGGCCTCAGGCGATTCGTGAGAGGGTCAGGCGGCGAGCAGGAATTCGCGCACCAGCTTGCTGCCGAAGTAGGCCAGCATCAGCAGCAGAAAGCCCGCCAGTGTCCAGCGGATGGCATTGCTGCCGCGCCAGCCACGGAAGTGGCGGCCCCATAACAGCGTGCCGAACACCACCCAGGCCAGACAGGACAGCAGGGTCTTGTGCGCCAGGTGCTGGGCGAACATGTTGTCCAGGAAGACAAAGCCCGATAGCAGCGCCAGGGTGAGCAGTACCTCGCCACACAGCAGGAACTGGAACAGCAGCTGTTCCATGGTCTGCAGCGGCGGGAAGGTACGAATAAAACGGGTTGGATGCTTGTGCTTGAGCTGATAGTCCTGCAGCGCCAGCAGGGTCGCCTGGAAGGCGGCGATGGTCAGAATGCCGTAGGCCAGCACCGACAGCAGAATATGTACCAGCAGGCCTTCCTGGCCGGCGGGCAGGGTGGTGGCGTTCTGCGGAAACAGGCCAGCCAGTAGTCCAGTGATCAGCGCCAGTGGATAAAGGCCGAGCAGCAGGCTGGTAACGGGGGCTCGAAAGCTCGATGCCAGGGTCATGGCCACAACGAGCCAGGAGATCAGCGAAGCGATATTGAACAGACCCAGGGCAAAGCCTTGTGGGGTGGTCAGCTGGATGTACAGGCTTGCCGCGTGGGCCAGCAGCGCGACCAGTCCAATGGCGCGCAGCAGGCTGGCATTGACCGCCAGGCGTTTACCGAGGCAATGCAGCTGGTAGAGGATGCCGCTGATATAAAAACCGGCGGCCAGCAGACTGGGGGCGAGGGCTGTCATACGTCCTTGCGAGCGATTATCAACAAAGCCGCAGTGTGGCATAAGCCGCGTCCGGGTGAAAGCGTCTGCCTGCGTTCCCTATCCTGTGTCGGGAGTGCGGGGTATACTGCGCGGCTGAAAATGCGGCCGGGCTGCCCAAAATAAGGCCCGCCCTGGGAGAAAGCATCATGTTCGAGAATCTTACCGAACGCCTGTCACACAGCCTGCGTGGCGTGACCGGACAGGCCAAGCTGACCGAAGAGAACATCAAGGACACCCTGCGCGAAGTGCGCATGGCGCTGCTGGAGGCCGACGTCGCGCTGCCAGTGGTCAAGACCTTTGTTGATCAGGTGCGCGAGCGCGCTGTGGGCACCGAAGTGTCGCGCAGCCTGTCGCCGGGCCAGGTCTTCGTCAAGATCGTCAAATCCGAGCTCGAAGCGGTCATGGGGCAGTCCGAAGGGCTGAACCTGGCGGTTAGCCCGCCGGCCGTGATTCTGATGGCGGGCCTGCAGGGTGCCGGTAAGACCACCAGTGTGGGCAAGCTGGCCAAGACGTTGCGCGAGCGCGAGAAGAAAAAGGTCATGGTGGTCAGTGCCGACGTTTACCGTCCGGCGGCGATCAAGCAGCTCGAAACCCTGGCGGCAGACGTGCAGGTCGAGTTCTTCCCGTCTTCGGTTGAGCAGAAGCCGGTAGCCATTGTTGAAGCGGCGATGCGTGAGGCGAAGAACCGCTTCATGGATGTGCTGATTGTCGATACCGCCGGTCGTCTGCACGTCGATGACGAGATGATGGCCGAGATCAAGCAGGTGCATGCGGCTGCCAAGCCGGCAGAAACCCTGTTTGTGGTCGATGCCATGACCGGTCAGGATGCGGCCAACACCGCCCAGGCATTCAACGAGGCGCTGCCGCTGACCGGTGTGATCCTCACCAAGGTTGACGGTGACGCCCGTGGTGGTGCAGCGCTGTCGGTGCGTCATATCACCGGCAAGCCGATCAAGTTCCTCGGTATGGGCGAGAAGATCGACGCTCTGGAAGTCTTCCACCCTGACCGGGTTGCCTCGCGCATTCTGGGCATGGGTGACGTGCTCAGCCTGATCGAGCAGGCCGAGCAGAAGATCGACAAGGACAAGGCCGAGAAGCTGGCCAAGAAGCTGAAGAAGGGCAAGGGCTTCGACCTGGAAGACTTCCGTGATCAGCTGCAGCAGATGAACGCCATGGGCGGTCTCGGCTCGATGATGGAAAAGCTGCCGATGATGGGCGGCAAGATCAATGCGGCCCAGATGGAAACCGCGCAGACCGAGGCGGCCAAGCAGTTCAAGCGCATGGAGGCGATCATCAATTCGATGACGCCGGCCGAGCGCCGCAACCCCGATGTTATCAGCGGTTCACGCAAGCGCCGTATTGCAGCCGGCTCCGGCACCCAGATTCAGGATATCGGTCGCCTGCTCAAGCAGCACAAGCAGATGCAGAAGATGATGAAGAAGGTCAGCGGCAAGGGCGGTATGGCCAAGCTGATGCGCGGTATGGGTGGCATGGGCGGTGGCGGAGGCGGTGGTATGTTGCCGCCGGGCGGCGGAATGCCACGCTTCTGATGCGTAGCGTCTGTTGCTGTTTCGTTTGCTCGCAGATGGGCGCGCGAAGCGGCAACAGACCCAAGGCGACCGGCGGTGCCGGCTGCTGCTGAAAAAAGAGTTTTCATCGGTCGTTATATTCCGTAGAATACGCGACCTTTCGGGCCCTAGGTATATGTGCAGTACGCTGCATGCCCGTAACTGATCAAGTAGCGATACTCAAACACAGGAAACGATGTCGACATGGTAACCATTCGTCTTGCTCGTGGTGGCTCCAAGAAGCGCCCCTTCTATCATCTGACCGTTGCCAACAGCCGCAACGCGCGTGATGGCCGTTTTGTTGAGCGCGTAGGTTTCTTCAACCCGATCGCTGCTGGCGCTGAAGTACGCCTGTCGGTCAACGAAGAGCGCGTTCAGTACTGGCTGAGCCAGGGTGCACAGCCGTCCGAGCGCGTTGCTGCCCTGCTGAAGGAAGCTGCTCAGGCTGCTGCCTGATATGGCTAACGCTCCAGGGCCGGCCGAGGCCCCTCGGGTTGTCCTCGGCAAGATCGTATCGGTTCATGGAGTGCGTGGGGCGGTAAAGGTGTATTCCCATACCGACCCGCTGGACAATGTGCTGGACTACGCAGAGTGGACCCTGAACCGGGGTTCCGAGCAACGCACAGTGTCTGTCCTCGGTGGCCGCGTCCAAGGGCGCGTGCTGGTGGTCAACCTGAAAGGGATTGACGA
>DBHE01000183.1 GCA_002296055.1 Pseudomonadaceae bacterium UBA836 | reverse complement strand
GCTCTGGCTCTGGCTCTGGCTCGACAGTATCTGCGGCAGCCTGCGATGCTGCCAGCTCGGTCTCGGCGTCGTCGGACAGCTCCGCGCCGTCGTCCTGCGCCGCATCGGCCGGCTCAGCTGGCAGTTGGTCCGGGTGATAGCCGAGTAATTGCAGGCGCTCTTCGGCAACATCCAGAATACTGTCGCCACGGTCGGCATCGTCTTCGGCCAGACGCTCAAGGTAGTAGTCAACGCTGGTGATAACGTCAGCCAGGGCATCCAGCGCGGTCCAGTCAGGCACTTGTTGCCGCGCCACCAGCTGCTCGCGAATATAACGACGGCAGGCGGCGACGTCGGCGGCGGCGCGCGCCAGCGGCACCATGGACAGCCCGCCGCGCACGCTATTCAGAAGGTCATCAATGGGCGCCAGCTGGCTGTGATCCCATTGATTGGCGATAAAGGCATTGACAGCTTCGCGGGTTTCTTCCAGCGCGTTGCGTGCTTCCTGCACCACCAACTGGTGCACCTGCACTATGTCCTGTGCGGCAGCCAGACGCTGCATGTCGCCATCCAGCGGCTCGCCCTGCTCATTTCGCTCCAGCCCGAGAATCCCCTGCAGGCTGGCTTCGACATAGAGCATGCCACCGGCAACATCCATCAATGCGGCGTCCGTCATGGCGGATTCACCGCTGAGCAGCCGGCCAACCTGATCAATCTGCTCCAGCAGCACTCGGCGCGGTTGCCCCAGACCAAGCATGGCCAGGGTATCGGCAATACGCTTCATGACCGGTTGCAGGCTTTCCAACCCCTCCAGCTGAGTGCGGTCACTGCGCACAAACAGGTCGAGCTGATCCTTGACCTGCAGTAGCTCTTCACCAAGCGCCAGCGCTACCGATTGCATGGCCTCGCGGTCAGGACCAACCAGGCGGTCACCGGCGGCGCGCTGCTCATCGGTCCAGGTGCCCTTGAGCTGATAACGCTCTTTCAGCGAATCCAGCCGTGGGCTGCCATCTGCGCTCTTGGCTACGTAAAACAGCAGGTTGCGCAACAATTCGCGCGGCGGGTTACTCTGCAGGGCGCTAGCACCTCGCCCCATCAACTGCCGCAGTTCCTGGTCAGCCTGACGCAGCAGTTGGCGTACGGCGGCACCGTTTTCAATGCTCCCCAGCTCCAGCCCTTCAGCCACGCCGGCAAAGATCGCCCACAGACGACCATAGGGTGCGCCGTGACACAGCGCCTCAAGGCGGGAAAACACATTGCGCAGGTGGCGGCTGTTGAGTGCCACATCCTGGCCGCGAATTACCCCAGCCTGTGCCATCTGCAGCGCCTGGCGCAGCTTGCGCAGCTGGCGCACGGTCTGCTCATCGCTCAGGTCGGCCAGGTTGTCGCCTTCGGCCGGGCTGTCGCTGCCCTCTAGTTCAGGGCTGAACAAGGCGTTTTCGGTCAGCAGCTTATCGCCACGGGCCGTGCGCATGTCATTGAGCAGCGGCAACAGCACCATCGGCAAGTCACGCCGACCACTCTGCACCCGGTCCAGATAGGCCGGCATCTGCAGGATCGCCTGCATGAGAATTTCCAGCGCTTCGCCTTCGCGGCCAACGCTGCCATTCATCAGCGCCTGGGCCAGTTGTTCCATTTCCTCGGCCAGCAGCGCTGCACCGTAGAACTCGACCATCTGCAGTGTGCCGTGGACCTGATGGATATAGGTCAGGCAGAAGCGCAGGCGAGTCGAGTCTTCAGGGTTTTCGACAAAGGCTTCAAGTGCCTGTCGCGCCTGATTTAGCGTTTCGGATATCTCGCCCTTGACCCAGTCAAGCGCGACATAATCATGCCGATCACCCATAGTCACTCCAGACGTTCAATGCTATCCCGGCGCACATAGGCCTGTACCTGATCATCAGGCAAACGCTCGAGCAGGGGATTATTCCAGTCCATGATTTCACCCAGTCCGATCACCAGCATGCCACCCGGAGCCAGGCGTCTGGCCAGCAGGTTCAGCAGGTCGCGACGACGCCAGCGACGGAAGTAGATGAGCAGGTTCTGGCAGAAGATGATATCCAGGTCCTGAATCGGAGCCTGGGCCAGTTCAAGAATGTTCAGGCGAGAAAAGCAGACCCGGTCACGCAGACCGTAAGCCACTTCGTGTTTGTCATTGGCCAGCGGCTGCAACCACTCACGCCGCTCGCGCTCGTTCAGACCGCCAAGCCGGTGCCCGGAGTAGATGGCAGTACGCCCCTGCTCCAGCGCCTTGAGACTGATGTCGGTGGCCCAAATGCCATAGCTGGCCGACGCCTTGGCCTTACGCAGACTCTGCTCGGCCATCACCGCCAACGAGTAGGCCTCCTCGCCGCTGGCGCAACCCACGCTCCACAGCTGTAGCGGCCGATCTGCCGGGCGGCCTTCCAGCAGCCGGTCGAGGTGGCGACCAACCGCATCGAAGGACGGGCGATGACGCATGAAGCTGGTTTCGCGCACGGTCAGATGATCAATCAGTGCAGACCACTCCACGGCACCGGCGGCGCCCTGGGTTACGTGCTCGTAGTAGGCCTGATAGTCACGCAGGTTCAACTCGCGCATGCGCGCGCCCAAACTGGTTTGCAGAAAGGTCTTGCGCTGGTCGCTGACGCACACGCCCGTGCGCGCCTCGAGCAGTGTCTGCCACTGTCGAAACTGCTGCGTGTCCATGTCCGGCAGCTGCTGCAGCGACCAGTTTTGCGTTGTCTGCACGTGTGACCCTCGCACTCGGCGTTTCCGGGTGGCAGCTCCCTGCCACCCGATTCAGCTTAGTCGCCCTGCTGCGGCAGGGTGAAGCCGTCAACCGACTGGCGCATGGCCTCGGCCAGTTTCGCCAGCTCACCAATGCTGCGCGCGGTGGTGGTGGTACCGGCGGAGGTCTGCGAGGTAATTTCCTGAATCACGTTCATGGTGTTGGAAATGTGGCCTGCAGAGGATGCCTGTTGCCGTGCTGCGTTGGAGATGTTCTGAATCAAGGCTGCCAGGCTGGTCGATACCTTCTCGATCTCTTCCAGTGCCACACCGGCGTCCTGCGCCAGACGAGCACCACGGACGACCTCAGAGGTCGTCTGCTCCATCGAGATAACCGCTTCGTTGGTATCGGTCTGAATGGTTTTAACCAGCGCCTCAATCTGCTTGGTTGCCGCCGAGGAACGTTCTGCAAGACGCTGAACTTCGTCAGCAACCACCGCGAAGCCGCGACCTGCGTCACCGGCCATGGAGGCCTGGATCGCAGCGTTCAGAGCCAGAATGTTGGTCTGGTCGGCAATGTCGTTAATCAAACTAACGATGTCACCAATCTCCTGGGACGATTCACCCAGACGCTTGATCCGCTTGGAGGTGTCCTGAATCTGCTCGCGAATGGTGTCCATGCCAACGATGGTGTTCTGTACCACCTCGTTGCCCTTGTTGGCGATGGCTACCGAGCGCTCCGCTACCGCCGCCGATTCGGAGGCGTTGGCCGATACCTGGTCAATGGAAACTGCCATTTCGTTCACCGCCGCCGAGGCGCCGGCAATTTCCTGCGCCTGGTGCTCGGAGGCCTCGGCCAGATGCATGGCCGTGCCCTGGGTGTCCTGGGCCGCCTGTTCTACTTCCTGGGCGGTGGTGTTAATCGTCTGTACCAGGGCGCGCAGTTGGTCGATGGATTCGTTGATGGAGTCGGCGATAGCGCCGGTGAAGTCCTCGGTTACCGTTGCCTGGGCGGTCAGGTCACCGTCGGCCAGGTCACCAATCTCATCGAGCAGACGCAGAATCGCCGCCTGGTTACGCTCGTTCTTTTCGCGGGTTTCGGCCAGACGCTCACGGGTATCGCGGGTCAGCTGAATACCGATCAGCAGCAGACACATAAAGGCAATGGCTGCCAGCACATAACCCAGCAGGGTGTTGGCTACACGGGAGTCGGCGCGCGCCTCAAAGCCGCGGTTCAGCTCTGACAGGTTGTCCAGCATGAGCTGGGAGCCAGAGAAGATTTCGTTGGCGGCGGTACGTACCTGATACAGCTCGGGGGAGGTCAGCAGGATCTGGTCAACCGAGTCCGATACGTAGCGGAACAGCGACTGAATCTCTTGCAGTCGACTGGCGGCATCGGGATCACTTACCCGCGAGATACCGATGCTGGCATTACCCTCAAGCATGCCCTGCAGCACGCGGCCGAACAGGCTGGCGTCTCGGCCGAAGCTATCGGCCGCCATAACGGCGTCCTCGTCCCCTTCGAGTACCCGGTTTACCGAGCCGAGAATACGCTCTGCCAGCAGTGACTGACGCTGGGCGATGGCCACCTGGTCAGCCGGCGCCTCACTGGCAATCAGCACGTCCACCACGTCTTCGTATTCGACCTGCAGCTGCGGCACTGTGTCGGACAGGGTGGTAGCAACCTCGTGCAGCGACAGTACCGTGGTCTGGCTGGCCAGAATGGCGTCAGCGTCGGCGCGCATGCGGTCCCAGTCAGCCTGTACCTTGGCCTGCTGGGCCTGCAGACTGGCGGGCATCGGCGGCAGGTTGGCCGCCGGGTCACCGTTCACCAGGTAATCCCAGCGCTGCTGGAAGTCGTTACGCGCAGCCAGCAGCAGACCGAAGGCTTCCGGCGTACCCGTCGCGGCTTCGGTCGCTGACTTGGAGATTTCCTGGGACAGAACGCGCAGCTCACCGGCGTGACCGATGTACTCGGTATCGCGCGAACTTTGCGTGTTCAGGTAAAAGAAGTTGGCGATCAGCAGCGCCAGCGAAATAAGCAGCACGGCACCCAGACCCAGTATCGTGCGGTTGCTGCGCAAGGAAGACAGCGTCTGTGTATCAATTATCTTCATATGACTGGCCCCTACCTGGCCTACGGCTGTTATTACTGGCTACATGCTCCCGTCGCGGTAGCGGCAAGGCCGCCCCCGCGCCAATGTCGATCAGATGGCAACGTCCAGAAACTGCTGGTCGTGTGCCAGGGCGCGAAAATTAAACACCAGCGCCTCGCGCTCTCCCCGGTACGCCCCGACGACATAGGGTCGTACCTGCGCCTCCAGCTCCGGCAACTCGGTGCTGAAGGTGTTCACCGGCAGATGCTGCATCCCCAACACCTCATCTACCAGTAAGCCGACAAACAGATCGTCGCGATCCAGCACCAACACTCGGCGCTGCTTGCGTGCAGCGCCAGGCGTAACGCCAAAAAAGCGACTCAAATCAATAATCGGCAAAAGACGGCCACGCACGTTGGCCACACCGCGCACCCAGGCCTTGACCCGAGGTAATGCGGTGTAACGCGGTTCGTGCAGGATTTCAGTGATCTCACCCATGGCGGCCAGCATGGTGCAGCCCGCCAGGCGGAAGCCAACGCCACTCCAGGTTTCGCTGACCACGTCTTGCGACGGAAGGCCCGCAGCCTGTTGGCGGCACTGGCTGGCAAGCTGCTGAAGCAGCTCGAAGGGATGTTGAAGGTCTGACATGCCGTCCCTGTTCTCGTTGTTATCCGGCATCAAGTGACTCGGCCCAGAGCCCTAGCTGCCGAGTACGGTTTTCAGGGTCTTGATCAGGGTGGACTCGTCGACCGGCTTGGTCAGATAGTCCTTGGCACCCTGGCGCGTCCCCCACACCTTGTCGGTTTCCTGGTCCTTGGTGGTCACGATGATGACCGGAATGTGCCCGGTTTCCGGGTCTTTGGTCAGCTGGCGGGTGGCCTGGAAGCCATTCAAGCCAGGCATCACGATATCCATCAGTACGGCGTCGGGCTTTTCCTGGCGGGCCAGAGCCACACCGTCGGCGCCGTTTTCGGCCTTGAGTACTTCGTAGCCGTGTTTTTCCAACATGCCGGTCAGCTTGTACAGCTCAGTCGGCGAATCATCTACTACCAAAATGCGGGCCATCTGACTCCCCCGGGTTGTGCTCTGTGTTGCGTTCGCGCTCAGGCGCCAGCAGCGCCGGCCACGTTATTGGACTGCGGTACATGGGCGCGGATGGCACCCAGCAGCTCTTCCTTGCTGAAGGGTTTGGTCAGGTACTGGTCAGACCCGACAATGCGGCCCTTGGCCTTGTCGAACAGGCCATCCTTACTGGACAGCATGATCACCGGCGTAGCCCGAAAAGCGCTGTTGTTCTTGATCAGCGCGCAGGTCTGATAGCCGTCCAGGCGGGGCATCATGATGTCGACAAAG
>DBHE01000110.1:22663-23708 GCA_002296055.1 Pseudomonadaceae bacterium UBA836 | reverse complement strand
GGGCCTGTCGGAGACCTTTGGCGCACGCCATCTGGTCGGCCACACCGATGGCCGCGGGCTGCATTGGCGCCAGTTCAAGGCCGCGCTGGATGCGCTGCCGCTGTCAGCTGAAGAACGTGCCGAGGCGGTCAAGGGCGCGCGTGATGCCTTTGCCTTTGTCCGTGCCTCGGTAGAAGAGCTGCTGGCCGGGCAGCAACCCGCCGCCGCCGTCTAAGCGCCATGCTGCTGCGGCTTTGCTGGCGCCTGCTGGCATTGGCTTTTGTCGGCCTGGGGCTGATTGGCGCGGTGCTGCCCGGTATGCCCACCACGGTGTTTATGCTTTTGGCCGTGTGGGCTGCGGGCAAGGGCTGGCCACCGCTGGCCGAGTGGTTGCTCAACCACCCGCGCTTTGGCCCGCCGCTGCGTCAGTGGCAGAGCGAGCGTGCCATTCCGCGCAGGGCCAAGTGGCTGGCGGGTGTGAGCATGTTCATCAGCATGCCGCTGATCTGCCTGAGTGCGCCCAGCCCCTGGGTGCAATGGCTGGTGCCCAGCAGCATGTGTCTGGTACTGCTGTGGCTGTGCAGCCGCCCCGAGCCGCGCTACACGCAGCTGTGACCCTAGCGACAAATGCCAAAGCCGCGCAGGCCAAAGTGAAAGTGATTGGCGTGCGCGGCGTTGTAGTTGGGCCCAAGACTGGTACCAAAGAAGTCACAGGCCTCAGCAAAGGCGGCGCGCAGAAAGGCGCCCTTCTCGCCCTGATCATCCCAGTCCTGCAACACCGATATCGTGGTGCCGTCGGCCAGTGCCAAGGCCGCGACGTCCAATGCGGAGGCGGTGGCATGATCGCTGCGCCGGGCGTTTTCACGGTGGTAGATATTGCGACAGGCAAAGCTGCCGTAATGAGCTCAGCCGCGCGACGGGCTGACCAAAATGCGTTTGTGCCAACGGCTGCAAACGGTGTTGTTCGTAGAGTGCCCAGGCGGCTATCAGCGGACAGCGGGCGACAAAGCTGCTGCTCAGTTGCAGCGTGCTGGCCCGCAGGCGCACCACATTGCTCAGCGGGCAA